>JAIVGW010000299.1 GCA_020201415.1 Lentisphaerota bacterium | reverse complement strand
CCGCTCAATGCCTGGAAGACGGCCAATGGGCGCAGGCCGCCCAGGCCTTCACCATGATTGAAAAGCACCTGACCACGACGGATCGAAATGGATTGCTTCTTGCGCAGGTGATGAATTCCGCGGAGGGCGGGGCTGATGTAATCCTTAGCATCGCCAACACCCAGTTGGAATCGGATGCAATTGACCTGGCAACGCGATTGTACAACGAGGCTTTGAAACGTCAGCCTGGCCAAAGCGAGCGCATGGAAATTCAGACCAAGCTGGGCTGGTGCCTGTATTTACAAAACCAGCATGCGGATGCCGAAAAAATATGGTTACAGGTCATCGCTGACGGCAGTGCCGGTGATCCATGGCGCGGCCGCAGCCGCTGGCATCTGATAGCGCTAAACGCCGGCCCGTACAGCAATACCCGCAAGGCCATTGAGTTGTGCGAAGTCCAAGCCACTGAATTCGCGGGCGGCTTTCTCGGTCAGCAAGCCATGCTCACCCGTGCCTGGCTTCTGAAAATCGACAAGAAATGGGCCGACGCCAAAATCGCGTTCGAGGCACTGATCGCCGCCTACCCTCACAAGGCCGACAGCCCGCCGATCATCACCTATATCGAAGAATGCGAAAAGGCCATTTTGAAAAGATAGCCAATGAAAACAGAAAGGACAGGTTACACGATACGGCAATTTCCGGCGCTAATATTCGCCGGTATTTTATGCGCTGCCGCACAGGCTATCCCAGACATTCCACGCCGACAAGGACTGCAAGATCTTGTTTATCCCTTGCAAGATCAAATTCGTATATCTGGCGAAATCGGCAGCACTGGCGATTTAATAGAAACCTTGCGCACGGTTCGCACACAAGTGTTGAATCTCACGCTTGAAAATGCCGGTGAAAGCCTTACCAGACACGACTGGGCTCTGCCGTTCTGCGTATGTTACGACTGGTCTTTGCGCTATGAATTCCTCACACATGAGCAGGCCGCTGTCGGCATCCGGGAAGTCGTACGGACGCTGCAACAGATTCCGCTCGCCGCCGGGGAAAATCCGGAAAATCCTCATAACGCGGAAAACCTCAAGATGGCGGCCTATGTAGCAGCTCGTGTCACAGATGCGTATGTTGATCGGTGGATGGATACCAACGCCCCGGAATGCGTTGATTTACTGGACGCGGTCGAAGACTGGGTGCTGAGCCTGTCCGACTCCGCGCGCGTGGAATGGTTCTCACGGATGATTTACACCCAGGGCAACCTGCTGAGCAAGGCAGACCAATTCGATCCTTCCGCAAGCGAATGGTTGTGGCAAAGCCGCCAGGAACGTCTGCGCGCATACGCCGAAGCGGAAGAACTCCATTTAATCGCGCGCACCAGGGTAGTTACACACTGGAGCAAGGCGCTTTTCTTTACCGACCGCCATCCCGGCGCCGCGGAAAGACTTTTGACCGGCTGGTGGCTTAGATTCGCGGAAGAGCTGAACGATCCGGAATTCTTTGAGCAATACATGCGCGTATTGCTGTTCGAGGCCGGTGACTGGGAACGAGCAGGGATTTTGTTGGAACGCGCCAATGTGTTACGCAATCAATGGACGGAGCCGACGCAACGCACCTTATATGAACGTACCGCCAACTTGTATTACAAAAACATATTTCTGCTCGGCTATGAACTGCGGCGGGTGCGTGGGCTGGAAATTCATGCCCGGCATAAAAAGGTCCGTGAGAGGGCCGCAACGTATTAAACCTTGGACAATGAAAGGATTATGGATTATGATACACAGTAAAACTCGAATATTATTGTTGTCGGCATTGGCATGGGGGGGATGCCTCATAGTAATAAATGCGCAGTATTCGCGCAACAAGACATTATCCCCATCAAACCCCACTGATACATGGCCCATAAACTTGCAGCCAGATGAATCTGCTGTTTATAATATCAGCATTGAAGACAGTCCGTCATATGAGCTGGTGGAATCAAGTTCTTTCACAAATTTTAACAATTCTGATTTTGTCTGGTCCGGCGGCGGAGAGAGACGAAGTTATTCGTACAACATTATGAACACAAGCTGGCAAGCAGGAGTGGCGGAGGTGAATGTCGACTGCGTCTGGCGTCCGGTGGGCGGGACAGGTTCGGGTTCCGGTCACCCAGCTTCCTGGAAAGACGGGTGGGCGCACGGCACGGCCACGGCCTTGCCGGCCGATTTCGTGGTTGAAGCATGGTATCCTGTTCCATCTATAGTGCCCATCGGCGGCATATGCGAGCTGCGTTCGGCGCTCAAAAAGAACGAATGGGAGAAGCGCTATGTAAACGCCAACTGGAGCATTGCTACTCCTGCATATTTTCAAGGTCCGCACCAGAACGCATCACTCGTCCAGGCAACCAGCGATCAGGCCGGCAGTTATTATGCATCGGCCACTTGCGTTGATTGCGGCAGGCAGGCAGGCGGTGTTTCACCAACCCGGCAGTAACAACGTAACCGCCGAATGCGGGAATACGGTTACGAGCACGGTGGTGGCGTTTTTCGCAGATTTTACTGTGGAATCGGATGATCCGCATCACTCCGGCATGATTTTAACCGACAATCGCGAGGCAACCGTCACAATTTCCATCGAGGGCGTAAGCGATCCGTCCGCTCTTTCTTTTCAACTTGCGGCTAATCCGGTGGAAACCGGCAATCTGATCAACAATGGCGGCACCTCAATTTCCTTTACACCCACCGATAATCCCTTGATGTGGAGAACATCAAAATTATATTGGTATGGAAAGTTGCCAGATAACTGCTGCTGGTCCAACCGGTATGAATATAATTTTGCTCTGACAGTCAATGGCTCGCATACGGTTTCCAACCGGTATGCTATGGATTGGCCGGATGAGGATCCGAAAATGAACGGGACAGTCAAATGGCCCAGCACGACCGTGATCAATGAACCGGAACTCGTACCGGGATTCACCAACTATTACCGGTGCCTGATTGAATTCGGAGATTTCCCAAAGCAGACGCAAATCATAGGCATTCCAACCACTTGTCAATACGCCACAGAAATAGCAAACGAAGAAGAATATCATGCGCTGCAATGGATGGGTGAAGTTGGCGTAGAACAAGGCGGGCAAGGCGATTGTTTCACAGCCAAAGGCTTAAAATGGTGGATTGGATGGGTCGGCGAAGGGCCGTGGTATACGTATGGAAATACTCCGGAGGAAGCACTTGCTGATGCTATCATTCGTGTGTCTACAGGGCAAGACGAAGAATGGAATAAATCCGAAGAAATCATTCTTGCTGATCATGGATTCGTTGAATTGAAAGCTAAAGAATACGTGAATTATAATGCCGCATTCAAATATCATTGCACGTATGAACCTATTTACGGGCCTAATCCCACTAATCACCATCACCCTGCCTATTAAAAGCCATTAATTAAAGGAAATGCGATAGAATTATGAAATATATTATCTATTTGTTTTTATTGTTATCACTGACAACCACTTCAATCGCTGCAAATAAATTTAATGATTTAGATGTGCGCACAAAAATATATATTATCGAAACCGTGTCGGGCACAATATCGAACAGCGATATAGCGATATTGCACGGACGGCGCGATGAAACTTACAGACGAAAAGATGCACCACTTGACATATACCACGAAATACCGCTCGGTCTAAGGCGCTGGCGTTTCATTGCCATGTTGAAAGGTTTCTCAAGCCTTAAAAACAATGAGGTTGTTTACATTTATATCCCAGAAAGAAGTGCCCCGGGACGAACGTTTACTTGGAACAGATATTCACCCCCCCCCCCTTATCGCCCACAGTTTTCGTGTGATGATCTTATGCGACTTGTATTCATACAAAGACAGACTTTTCCACTAAAAAATCGAATTCTTGCAGGATACCGCGAGAGGGAACAAATGACACAATTCATTGATGACGCATTAGCAATGGATGAAGCTGACTTAATGGAAAAGTATAATTTAAAAGATGTTTTTGCGCATTATGTTTATCAATTAATGGAAGGATGTGTGTTCCAAGTGGATTACCCGATTCCTGAAATGCCGGTGACGGAATCCATGCGTATGAATTGGGATAACTGGCAATTAACCAAGGCTCACACCCCGGAAGTGCAAAAGCACAGTAATCTTGTCCATCTGAGCAACCGGGAAATATCGGAAATCGTTTTCATTGCCTATATGCTGGATGGGGAGGCTAGCATCGCGAAATATGCGGAGGCATGTGCTGATAACGACCAAATTTTAGTGCCGATAAGCGAACCGGTTTTTGAAACGGAAATAGGTAAGATGCTGTTCGATGCCGTAAGCAAAAACGCCGGGACCAATGCAAATTAGAAGGCTGACCCTTAATCTAAAAACTATTTATTAAGTCGGAAACAAAAGATTAGGAGTCAGCCTTCAAGATTAGGGGTCGGTGATTAGGGGTCAGATAGCATGAAAGGCGGTTAGAGCTCCGCGAGATGTGGTATAATACCCATCAACCAAAGAAGACGCGGCCATGGTGGCCCGTCACAGCCATCGACGATTCTCTTCGATAAATAATAGATCATTAAAGCTTTAGGTTGAAAAACGCCTTTTAGAATGGCCTTAGCCGCCGTTTTTGGCTATCAAAAGGTCTTTTAAGCTGCGCTCCGTTCTTTTATGGTTTGGTGGGGGCGGTCATGCGCAAGTGATTGAAAAATAGTGCTTAAAAAAAGAAAAATATCTTTGATCAAGTTTGCATAAGCAGGAAGGATTCTTTGTGCTGCGCGAGCCAAAACTTCTTACAATATGGTTTACAAGGCAAAAAACACTGCTCTAAGCACGTATTTCAACCATAATAATGCGCAAGCTATGTAAATACATTAACTTACACAGGTCCGACCCCCAGTCCCCCCCAGTCCCTGATTTCTTTCAAGAGATATGGCAGGGGGCTGGGTATGAATCACCCGATGATGAAGATAAAGACGGAATTCGTGATGACTTTGAAATCGATCATTACGGCAATCTTGATAAACACTTTGAGTTTATAATGCAAGAAAATTGGAGCGAATCGCGCGCGGATGCTGCGGGAAATGCTGCTTCTGGCGATGCGGCGAATTGGAATAAGTATTGGTGTGATACGGGAACTCTAAAAGGATATCAGCCATAGGAGGTTTATGAAATTAATTTTTACTACTATCCTTTGGTCGATTTTAGCAAATTTTGTTTTTGCTCAGACGAATGATAGTGCTGAGGTGATTGCTCGAAAATGTATTTTGGCCGAGTCTATTTCGATGAGATTTAAAGGTTCTGAAAATACAAATGTCTTTAGCGACGAGAGCGTTAAGGCAGTACTTAAAAATATATCATCGGAAATAATCACAGACGATCTCAATAATTATGCTGACATATTCGAAGCTTGGGCTAAACAGAAAGCGGCAAAAGTTGCTAAAGAGAGCGCAAATTCTATAAGCATATCTACTAATGAAAACAAAAGGTCTATGTTAGTTCGCGAGTTTAAGCGAGTATTTGATAAAACAGGTCCAATTGATAGACATGGAGCCATAATCCGCGTTGAAATGCTTGAACTGGCAGATCGGCATTATACAAATGCGGCACCTTATTTAAAGCGAATCGCGGAGGTGGAGTTGCCAAAAGCATTGGGTGTGCCCACGTGTGCGAGAGCTAAAAGTCATTATCAAAATCCTGCAGCGGAAGCATGGGTCATCTTGAAAATGCCAGAAAGGCTTAACGAGGATGATAAACTCGCATGGCTGACCGGATTCATAGAGAACGAAAAGAAGCTTGATGCCGAGGCAAAAATCTGGGCAATAGAAGCGGCGGAACGTATGCTTCGGAAAATGGAAAGAGAAACGACTGAGGCTCCGTCCTTGTGGCATTCAGAGATATCGGATTAAAAATAACCTCAAGTATTTAGGGGCACGTTTCGATATAGATTGGGGGGTCTTCCACTTTCCACAAACGATTTGCTATTGGCTTATGCGGGTTACAGGAGGGGGCCGGGATGGTTGAAAACCGCTGAAATACAATCACTGCCATGCCCCGGGACCGCCAGGCTCCAGCCTGGCATTTTCCACCGTGCCAGAGCCAGGCTGGAGCCTGGCGCCCCCGGGGAATCAGTCCAAAGGATGCCAGTCTTATCTGTCTTCTTTTCTCTTCTGAACAGTGTTATTGAGCTTGCCTCGCGAAAGCTGGCGGGCCACACTGCAAAGATGGACGCTTAAAAAAAAACCCGGTCTGGAGCGGATTGACATCAACGCACCGCATGCTATCATCATTCATCCGGTTAATTGCTGTGGATAAACCTGTGAAGCATTTTAGACAAGAACATGCAACCACCTGAGAGCAAACTGAATCCAGGACAAGTCCTGCCGACGGAACTGGGCCTGATTGCCGGACGCGGCGCCTATCCACGCCTGCTGGCGGAGTCGGCCCGCAGTCAGGGCGTGCGCCGCCTGTTTGTCATCGCCTTCAAGCATGAAACCGACCGGGCTCTGCAAACCCTGGCCGATGAAATCTGCTGGCTGAATTTCGGCCAGTTGGAGGCCCGCCGACACCATTTTCGGCGCCGTCAGCCGTGAATTGCAAAGCGCCGGGGTGGAACTGCTCCCGGCCTGTCTTTTTATGGAACAGGCCATGCCTGCCGCCGGGCTGCTGGCGCAACGCGCGCCCGATGAACGTGAGCGCCGGGACATAGCATTGGGCCTGCGCGTGGCCAAGGCCACCAGCGGCCTGGACATCGGCCAGACCGTTGTGATCAAGGACGGCGTGGTGCTGGCCGTGGAAGCCTTTGAGGGCACGGATGAAACCATGCGGCGCGCCGGCCGGCTGGGCGGCCCGGGCATGGTGGTGGTCAAGGCGGCCAAACAGGGGCACGACATGCGTTTTGATATTCCGGTGGTGGGAATGAAAACCATGCAGGTGCTCCGCAAGGCCCGGGCGGGCGTGCTGGCCGTGGAAGCCGGCCGCACCATTCTGCTCGAACGTGACAAGCTGGCGGCGGAGGCCGACCGGATCAAGCTGGCCTTTCTGGCCGTGGACGGCGCGGCCGAATTCCCGGAATCATGAATTCTTGCTCCTGGATGCTGAACACCAGAACAGTTATCAAATAACAGCGAAAAGGAAACAACATGTCGAGTAAAACAATCAAGGTCGGCGTCATCGGAGTCGGCAGCCTGGGGCAATGGCATGCCCGGATATATTCTGAAATACCGGAGGCCGATCTGGTCGGGGTTTATGACGCCGATTTTGCGCGCGCCACGGAAATCGCCGAACGGTATCACACACGCCCTTACCGCACGATGGCGGAACTGGCGGAGCACATCGAAGCCGCCAGCATCGTCGTGCCGGCGGAACACCATTGTGCCATCGCCAAGGAGATGCTGGAACACGGCATCCACCTGCTGGTGGAAAAACCCATCGCCACACGCACCGCCGACGCGGAGACCATGGTCAGCCTGGCGCAAAGCCGCAAGCTGATTCTGCAGGTTGGCCATGTCGAACGCTTCAATCCAGTGCTGCGCAGCCTGGAGGAGATCATGGTGAACCCACGCTTCATCGAGGCACATCGCCTGGCCGCCTACCCGCCGCCACGTCCGGGGCTGCCGCCGCGCGGCACTGAGATCAGCGTGGTGCTGGACCTGATGATCCACGATCTGGAAATCATCCTGCACCTGGTCCGCGCGCCGTTGCGCGAAATCCATGCCGTGGGCGTGCCGGTGCTCAGCGCCACGGAGGACATCGCCAATGTCCGGCTGACTTTTCAAAACGGCTGCGTCGCGAATGTGACCACCAGCCGCATCAGCCCGGAACCGATGCGCAAAATCCGCATTTTCCAGGAAGACGCCTACATCTCGCTCGACTACCAGAAACAGGAGGGACAGCTCTACCGCAAGCAGCAGGGCGGCATTGTCAAGGGCACGGTGCCGGTGGAAAAAGGCGAACCACTGGCGGTGGAACTGGCATCATTTGTGGATTGCGTGAGCAAGCATGACCGGCCGCTGGTGGACGGCGAACAGGGGGTACGCGCCCTGCAACTGGCCACCGAAATCTGCCGCCAGATCCGCGAGCAGAAACTATGAGCCGCAAGTCCATCATGATCATCGCCGGCGAGCTCTCCGGCGACATGCATGCCGCCGCCGTGGCCCGCGCCATCCGGCGCCGGGCGCCGCAGGTCGAGCTGTTCGGCATCGGCGGTGATGAGCTGCGCCAGGCCGGCATGGAAATCATCGTCGATGCACGGGAAATGGCAGTGCTGGGTCTGACCGAAGTCT
>JAIVGW010000065.1 GCA_020201415.1 Lentisphaerota bacterium | reverse complement strand
CCACGGCCAGGCCGCCGGTGTCGATCAGGCGGGCATGCCGGCGCATGGATTCCGCCGCGCCGGCAATTTCCGCCACCGCTTCCCGCTTCATCCGCAGGGCCACCAACAACGCCGCCGTCTGCGCCGGCGTCAGGGCGCCTTCCATGAGTCGATCAAAAACCAGGCGGGCATCCTCCCGGCTCAAATCATTGCCCAGCATCAACTGTTGTAAAATATCCTGCATATCGGCCTCCCTAAAAAATTATTGAACGATGGATAATTCCTGTTTCAGCAGGCAGCGCGCGCATCCGTCTTCAGCGCGGAGCCCAAGCTCTTGCCAACTCCAGAAAATTGCGCAACAGGCGTTTCCCGGACGGCGTCAGAATGGATTCGGGATGAAATTGCACCCCGTAGGTGGGATGCCGGCAGTGGCGCAGCCCCATGATCTCATGGTCCTCGGACTCGGCCTCCACCACCAGTTCCTCCGGCAACCCGCTGCGCAACACCGCCAGCGAATGGTAGCGGCCCGCCACAAACGGGTTTTTCAACCCGGCGTAGAGTCCCTTGCCATTGTGCGTTACGCGCGAGGTCTTGCCGTGCATGATCACCCCGGCGCGGGACACCCGGGCGCCAAAGGCCATGCCTATCGCCTGGTGGCCCAGACATACCCCCAGCACCGGCAGCCTGCCCGACATGCGCCGCACCAGTTCCACGGAAATGCCGGCTTTTTCAGGCGAACAGGGACCAGGGGAGATCACCAGCGCCTGCGGCTGCAGGGCTTCGGCTTCCGCCACGCTCAGGATATCATTGCGCACGACCTTGACCTCGGCTTCCATGGCGCGCAGGGCATGCACCAGGTTGTAAGTGAACGAATCGTAATTGTCGATCATCAGTATCATTGCCGATCCTCCCCGCCCGCGTTTTCTTCCGGATCCAAAGTCAGGCCGCGGGCGGCCATTTCCACCGCCCGGCGCATGCCCTTCGCTTTTTGGCAGGTTTCCTCCCACTCCTTTAGCGGATCGGAATTGTACACGATGCCCGCGCCCGCCTGCACCGCCACCGTATCGCCCACCGCCTCCAGGGTGCGGATGGTAATGGCAAAATCCATGCTGCCGTCGTAACCGATGTATCCCAGCGCGCCGCCGTATGCGCCGCGCGGTTCATGCTCCAGTTCATGGATGATTTCCATCGCCCGCACCTTGGGCGCGCCGGAAAGCGTCCCGGCGGGAAACACCGCCTGCAACACATCCAAAGCATCACGGTCTTTTCTCAAGATACTCTCGACATGCGAGACAATGTGCATGACATGACTGTAGCGCTCAATCGTCATATAATCGCGCACCTGGACACTGCCGGTCTCGGACACGCGCCCAAGGTCGTTGCGCCCCAGGTCCACCAGCATCACATGTTCGGCTTTTTCCTTTTCATCCGCCAACAGATCATCAGCCAGGCGCCGGTCATCCTGCTCGGTGCCGCCGCGCGGCCGGGTGCCGGCAATCGGGCGCAACTCCAGCCGGCTGCCGGTCAGCCGCACCATGATTTCCGGCGACGATCCCACCAGAGTCTGCCCGCCGATTTTTAAAAAATACATGTAGGGCGAAGGATTCAAAAGGCGCAGGGCGCGGTACATCTGCAGCGGCGGCACCGTGGTATGCGCCTGCCAGCGCTGACTGAGCACCACCTGAATCACATCCCCGGCCTCGATATACTCACGGGCCCGGGCAACAGCCGCGCAGTAACTTTCCTGCGACATGTTGGCTATGAATTCCGGCGGCGCATGGACGGCGCCGGCCGGTGACGGCGCCGGCTGACGCAGCCGCGCCTCGATCTGATCCAGCTTGCCGCAGGCGGCCTGATAAGCGGCCGGCGGATCGTTGCCTGGCCGCGAACACACAATCAAATGCATGGTATGACGCAGGTTATCAAAGACGATCAAATCATCCGCCTGCAAAAAACGGCTGCACGGCCGTTGCGAACCCTGCGGCGGGCGCGGCGCCGGCAAGCGCTCAAAGGCCGTCACCGCCTCATAGGCCAGGAAGCCCACCACGCCGCCGAAGAAACGCGGCAGACCCGGCGGAGCGGCCGCACGCACACCGCGATACACCTTGCGCAGGCGCTCGATGAAAGACCGGTCGCCCGCGGCATGGTCGACCGACGGCAGCGGCACCGGATCGATCCCGATGAACGAATAGCGGCCCCAGGTTTCGCCGCCCTCCACGCTTTCCAGCAGGAAGGCGTTCTCGTTGTCCGCAAAGCGGCTCAACACCGAAACCGGTGTTTCCGTATCCGCCAGCAGCTCCCGGCAGACCGGGATCAGGTTGCAGTTCCGCGCCAACCGGCAATAATCCTCAAGTGTTGTTTTCATAGTGTTTCTATATATAGAAACATTGCGCCCGTTCGTCAACTACTTTTTTCCATCATCTAAAAATTAGAGGTCTGAGCAAACCGCCACCCACTAACGTGTAACTTCACGGTTTTCCAAACTCGTATTCCGCTCTCGTCGTGCGCTATCGTCACCAACAGCCAACCAGCCGTCGCCTGCGGCTATGGCGAGGCACAGCAAGGAATATCCAATATCCAAGGCAAATACGCCCCCATTTGGTCGGTTGGAAATTCCTTGTTGGATATTGGATATTCAGCCCCCCGAAAAATCTGGGAATGGCCCAGAGGCGCGACTAGTTTCTGAATCGTAATCCGCTCTCGTCGTACGCTATCGTCAACCGGCGTACGGTAATGTGTGTTGACTTCAAGCTCAAACTCCTGGTCGACGACGATCAGGATGAGGATCAAGACGAAGATAAGCCCGACGAGGATCGGGACGAAGATCAAAACGAAGATATCCGTACAGCTACATCGTCATCATCATCCTCGTCCCGATCCTCGTCCCGATCGTAGTCGTCCCCCGATCCTCGTCGTTCAATGACTCAACCATACAAGGAACACCACGCAAAACACACACGAAATTCCGCCGTCAGCCACTCTCAGAAAAATCTCGAAAACATTGACTTTCTTGCAAATACCGCTTCGGGGGGTGGCGGTTTGCTCAGACCTCTGCACATATCAAAGTTCCTGTCCGACACCCGTTTGGAATCCGACGATTTATTTTATAGTGGCAAATATTCTGAAATTGCCTTATATTCACACACAAAAGTCAACAAGGGTGGCATTTCCACGACGGTGCTGCGGCTTAATTTGATCAGGCAATCTTTAAATACCTGTTAAACCGCGGCGCCGAGCCCAGAAGACCGCGTAGCGTTAAACCCATTCCTGAAAAACAGAAGCCCGTAAGAGCCGGACAAGCAAGGGGGAAGATATGCGTTGCTCCATTTCCAGCATGATGTTTGCCGCCGTTTTGATTTTTACCGCCAACGCGTTGAAGGCCGACACCTTGCTGAACTGGCATCTGCGCCTTACCGGCCAGACCTTTTCACTGTACGGCGTGGCCCATGGCCATGGTCAGTATGTTGCCGTCGGCTATGACGACGTAACGAGCAACACCCTGCTGACCTCGCCGGACGGAATCAACTGGACCGCGCGCACACCACCTTCACCTACCAATTACCTCCAGCACATTGCCTTCGGCAATAATGTCTTTCTGATGGCCAGCAGCATGTCCAACTGGCGTTCCACCAACGGCACGGACTGGACGCCGATCGATAACGGTTCCGGCGACGGTCTGGGGTCTTCGCTGCGCCTGCGCTTCCTGAACGGCAACTTCTGGGAACTGCGCGGCTCATCCGGCATCCGGCGTTCACCCGACGGACTGGACTGGACTACCCTGAAAACTTCACCCTACGGCACCAACCGTTTTTACGACATTACCCATGGCGGCGACAAGTTTGTTGCCGTGGGGCACGATGCCCAGAACAACAAGACCCTGATCAACTACTCCGCCGACAACGGCGCTACCTGGCATAATGTCCCGTTGTCGCACGACAACAGGCTGCGGTCCGTGGCCTACGGCAATGGACGCTTTATCGCCGTCGGCGGATACGGCTACCAGCACGGCCTGGTCATGACTTCCACCGATGGCACAACCTGGAGCACGGTTACGGAAGCTTTTGAATACATCCTGTACCGGGTGATTTTTGACGGCGAACTGTTCGTGATCGGCGGCGATGCCGGCACCATGCTGGTCTCCAGCGACGGTATCAACTGGACACTGCAATGGGACGACAACAATCAGGTAGTCGGACGCACCATTTACGATCTGTGCCGCGGCCAGGGAAAATACCTGGGCGTCGGTTATCGGGGCACCATCGTGCAGTCCGATACCGGCGGCGCCATGCAACTGCCCGCTCCTTCCATTCAGGCCAACGGCGCGGTGGGCACGGTGCTGGTCAACAATCAGGATCAGTTGGAAATCACCGTCACCATGAATGCCGGCGATTACGACAGGCAGTCGGTGGACTGGTGGCTGGTGGCAGCTCCCGGCGCCGGCGACTGGTACTATCTTGGACCTGAGGGACAGTGGAACTCTTTCAGCCCGGGCAGCTTTGCGGAATGCCGGCCGGCGAATGCCGGACCCTTGACGAACATCACAACGCCGCTGACCGTGTTACCGGCCAGGGATCTGCCGCCAGGCACCTATGTGTTTTATTTCGCGGTGGACCCCATGGACGGCATCCTGAACTACCCGGACGGGCCAATCCGCTCGGACTCCGTGACCGTCATTGTGCAGTGATTGCATCAGCGCAGCCAGCCGCCCACCACCACCTCGGGGGGGATTTCCGGATTGTCGGGATCCCAGAGTGGATACCCGTCAGGCTGATTCATGGTCACATTGTTGCGAATGGCCGTGTAGCCCACGCTGATAATGCCGCCGTTGCAGGTCATGTTGTTCTGAATTTCCACGTTGCCGCCGGAATAAATCACCCCGTTGTAAGTCCCGCGATTGCGCATGGTGATATTACCCGTGGCCATGAGCGCCGGGAAATTGGAGGAAAAACTGGTGTGAGCGAAATTGTTTTCAACCGTGATGGAACCGTTGGCCACCAGGGTGCCGTGTAAGGAACTGTTGTTTTTTACCGTGACGTTGCCGTTGACGTAAACCACGCCGTTGGTCGGAACGGCATTCCAGTTGGCCAGCGTCACGCTGTTAGGATAATACACACCTCCGTCAATAGCCATCTGGCGATAGCTGTCGAAGTTGAATTCCGGCAGGTCTTGCGCGGGCGAGCCGGGCTGCTGCTGCCCCACCGGCACGCTGAGATTGCCGATGGCGCCGGCGGCGCTGACCACGGTATTTGATAGAAAATCTCCGTTCTGGGCGCCTTGGGCGGACGTGATGTCGCCGTTGGCGTGCACATTGCCGTTGATGCTGAAGGCGGCCGTGGTGAATTCCACATGGGTACCGGCCAGGATCACGCCGTCCAGACTGAAGAGGGCGTCGTTGATATCCTGCAGCGTGCCCAGCAACTCCACAACCGTGGTGCGGGTCACTCCATGCAGCGTCCCTTCACTGGTCACCAGCACATTGCCGTTGGACTGAGTCTCGGTGACGACGGAATAAGATCCGCCACCGAAATCGGCGCTGAGGGTGGTATCGCGCCATTGGTTGTAGTTGGTGGTCAGACGTGACACAAGATCGGCCACGCCGGCCTCCGCCAGGGCCAGGGCGCGGCTGCTGTCGGTCATGCGCCTGGTGCGCGCCGCCGCCTGGTTGGTCATGATGACCATGAACATGCCGGCCATCACCAGCACACCTGAGAGACACATCACTACCATCAGCACCGATCCCGCGCGCGCGCGCCGGCCGGTTATGCTATCTGTCGTATTCATAATCAATCCCTCCCGATCCACCCGGAAAATTGGCGAATCATCTTCCTTCACCGTCCGGTATTAAGCGGACGCACTTCCATCACACCGGCCACCTGATTGGTGCCGAAAGGTCCGTCCTTGAAAATCTCCATTTCCACTTCCACCCCCTTGGTGAAAAGCTGGCCATTCACTTCCGCCTGTATGATGCCATAATCCGGCCCGCGCGCAAACCCCGAGACCAGATCCACCAGGCCGGGGGTGGCCTCCCAGTCGATCGTCACATCCCGCAGGATAGCCGTGGTGTTGTAGGGGCTGGCGGCGGAAAACTTGACTTCATACTGCACATACCGGCCGCCGGAAAGGGCGGCAATGGTGTTGCCGATATTGCTCTGGAAATATCCCAGCGGCAACCAGGCCACGGCATCGCTCAAGTCCGGCAGGCTGCCGGTGCGCACGCGGATATCAATGTCGCCGTCGGGAATATTTTCCTTCTGTGACCAGTTGATCTGGCGATAAGTCGGGCTGGCCAGGCTCGTATCGAAAATGCCGGAACGGTAGATCCCCTGGGCGGGATAGGCCACCTCAATCTCCTTGAGCAGCACCAGGCGATCATCCGGATTGCCGTTGATGTAGGACATGGGTGGTGTGGCGCTTTCATAAGTCCAGGTGACAGCCCCGCCCAAAATGTAAGACACATCATGTTTACGCTCGAAGCGCACCAGATAGTTGGCCTGGCGATCAAGCGGAAAGTCAGCCCAGGCCGTCCATTCGGTTGTGCCTTTCTGCACAAGCTTGCTGACCGCGCCACCGGGGAAAGTCAGCGCTGTCTCCGTCCCCGCCACGGCATTGGTGCCGGAACTCTGCTGCATGATCGCGACATTATGCATATAAAAATGCTCACTGGGCGAGGCCTGGAAGCATAAGCGCACCCGGGCGCCGTTGTAGCGCATGACCGAGGGCTGGCTGCCGTCCCCGTAAATCACATTGAACACCGGCGCAGTGTTGGTGATGATTATTCCCC
>JAIVGW010000298.1 GCA_020201415.1 Lentisphaerota bacterium | reverse complement strand
GTGTTTACACTGATGAGCTCGGTGTATCTGATGAAGGACTGAGCCATGGCGCGTTCCGGATGGTTTCCGGTCCGGACTGGTTGGTGTTGCTGGGCCATGATTGGGATTTTACACCGCTGCCGCCCTATGCATCCAGCAATGGCAACATTCCGGCCATGCTGGCCGAGTGGGATGTGCTCACCGGTCAGTATTGGGACAATCCCTAC
This sequence comes from Lentisphaerota bacterium, assembly GCA_020201415.1. Taxonomy (GTDB): domain Bacteria; phylum Verrucomicrobiota; class Kiritimatiellia; order JAAZAB01; family JAAZAB01; genus JAIVGW01. The sequence goes on along the minus strand of JAIVGW010000298.1, from coordinate 6,525 downwards.
AAGACAACCTATAAATGCTATAACAAGACTCTCAAATTATGGGACCATGACAAACGCGGTTCGCTGTATGCCGTGCATGAATACCTGCGCGGCCTGGGTGTGCGCTGGTATTTCCCGGGAGAGCTGGGTGAAGTGGTTCCGACCATGGCTAATATTCCTCTTCCGGATCTCAATCGGTTGGTTGAGCCGGACTTCATGCTGCGCCTGATGGCCATGCCTGGCCGGTTTCCTTCCGATGTGGATGAATGCATGTGGTATTTGCGCTTGGGTTTGAATTCCGGGCATGAGGTTCTGGGGCTTGGTTATTCAGCCCATGGAACCACGCCCGTACACAGTCGAGTTGAGGTGCAGCAGGCTCATCCGGAATATTATGCTCTATGGGATGGTGTGCGGCAGGTGGATCGCAATGAGAAAGGCGCGCCATGTCTGTCTTCGTACGGGTTATTTACTCAGAACGTGGCTTATGCGCGCACCCTTTATGATGTTTATGACTCTCCGGTGGTTGGCGTGATGCCCTGCGATTCCTACATGCGGCTTTGTGAATGCGAGTTGTGTGAGGGTAAGGGCACTCCCGAGATTGGCGAACGCGGGTTGCTGTCGAATTATGTCTGCGATTACGTCAATCGTGTGGCGCAGGAGGTGGCGGTGAGCCATCCCGGACGATTCGTGCAGCATTCTTCCTACAATGTCTATCGGCTGCCGCCGACGAATATGGTCATGCAGCCCAACGTGATTTTGAATCTGTGCAGTATTCATCGGCATACGTTTAATAATCCCGAAACCTGGAGCTACTATACCAATATGCTGGCATCATGGCAGGCCGTGTTGCCGTCCGGCATGATTTTCAAATACGAGGCCTACCGACATATGGATGGCGATAGCTCCTGGCACGGCGTACCGGTTTATTTCCCGCGCCTGATCGCCCAGGATCTACAGTATGTGAAAGGCCAGTACATGGGCGATTTCCTTGAAATTTCCCGTGATCGGAACAATTATCCCGGCAATACTGATCTGGCGGCTTATCACTTGAATTTGTATGTGACGGCGCGACTGTATTGGGACGCGGATCAGGATATTGACGCTCTTTTGGATGACTATTATGAAAAGTATTACGGTCCGGCTGCGGTTCAGATGAAGGCGTTTGTCGAATTCTGTGAACAAAACTGGCGGACCATGAAGTCCAGTGAGGCGAGCATGACCACCATGCTGGATCTGCTGCGGGCAGCCAAATTGGCGGCGGGCGCGTCGCTATACGGGCAGCGCATCGATATGATGGAGGACTTTGTCCAGCCGTTGCGGGAACTGCGCGATTCAATGCTGGATAAATACGTGGCACAGAACGGACAGGATCCAATTTATCCTTATACCAACTGGGCCTCGGCGGCGAGTAATATTCAGGATGCGGTCAATTCCATCTATCCCGATGCCGTAATCTGGGTCGGACCGGGCCGCTACACCGTGCCGACCAACGCCGTGGTGCTGGATGGGGTGACCAATGTGGTTTATAGCGACAAGCCTATGGTGTTACGTTCATCCGCCGGCGCCGCCGCAACTATGATCGACGGCGAAGGGCTTTACCGCGGCATCTGTGCCGATCATACCACGGCCGCCTGGGTTGAACTGGACGGGTTCACCATTGCCAATGGCTACGCCGCCAACGGCGGCGGCATCCTGCTGCGTCGGCGCACCTTCACCGGGGTGCTGCGCAACTGCGTGATTACCGACAACACCGCGGAAGGCGTGGGTGGTGGGTTATATATCGAAGGTGACAGCACTACCTCAAAACCACTGGTGATGATCAGTAATTGTGTCTTCCGCGCCAATCAGGTGCTGGCCGGTTCCGGCGGAGGTATGCGTGCCAACTGGACCGCGCTAGGGGTTTATGACAGTGTGTTCGAGGATAATCTGGCAAATATTACCACGCACCAGCAGGGTGGCGCCCTGGCCGTGGACGCGCTGGGTTCGCCGGTGGAAGCAGTCAATACGCTGTTCCGGGGCAACCGCGGTTCTACTTCCGGAAATGCCGGGACCGGCGGCGGCGCGATCCACATGAACCGTACACCGTTGACGCTGCGCAACTGTCTGCTGTGGGACAATATCGGCTATCAGGGCGGAGCGATCTACGTTACGGATAATACGGCCAACAGCATCACGCTGGAGAACACTACAATTACGCGCAACCGCACCAGTAATTGGGGCGGCGGGAGTCTGGGCGCGATTCACTTGAAAGGCGCCTTCAGCCACTTCACCGCAATGAATTCGGTGGTCTATCACAATTACTACGGGACCTCGCCGGATCAGCGCAACATTAGGGTTAACACGGCTGATGTGCCAAATTTGTATTTCACCAACAGTTGTACGGCGCCTTATCTGCTGGGCAATCCCGGCAGCGAAATACCGATTACGGACTTTGTAGCCAATGCCAACATCACGGATGATCCGCTTTTTGCGGACATGCTGAATGGTGACTGCCGGCTGACGGAGTATTCGTCCTGCATCAATGCCGGCACGAACCAGCCCTGGATGGATGAAGCCGTGGATCTCGACGGCAATCCTCGTATTGACCACTTCTATGGCGTGGTGGACATGGGTTGCTTTGAGTATTACCCGGCCGGATCGCTGCTGGTGTGGTAGGCGCATGGATGACCATGTTGCTTCCAGTCCGCGGTTTTGGGTAGGACCCCAAAACTGCGGACTGAAAAACGGCCACCTTTAAACAATCGCGGCTTGACGCGGCTCAGCACCCTTCGACTTAGCTCAGGGCGGGCCCTTCGACTTAGCTCAGGGCGGGCCCTTCGACTCAGCTCAGGGCAGGCAGCGCTTCGACTGAGCTCACGCCGAAGTCTGCGCCCTCCAGAAGTTCTTGCAAAACCTCTGCGGTAGGGACGGCTCTCCGAGCCGTCCGCGGACGTTTCGGAGAAACGTCCCTACCAGTAATCGGAAAGGCGTGGGGTTTTGCAAGAGACTCTCCAGTATGATATCATGAACTCCTTGATGGTATTTTGGAGTGCGGCGGCTTGACGCCGCTTTCCACCTGAAGCATTTATCATTCACCCCAGGATTGCAGTCCGCAAAACAGGTTGGACTCTCGCTGCTTGACTTTGACTGGTCGTTCCTTTAGCGTGGCCGGCAACGACGCTGAAGGAGGGATATGGTTTTTCCGACCTTGAATGAAACATTGGCGGAAGTAGGGCTGGCCGGCGCGGCCGGCGTATGGGCGGCGGCCTGGGATGAGTCCTGCGCGGCCATGCCGGCCGGCGAATTGTTTTTCCTGCAGCGGGACTGGATCCGCGCGACATTGGACGAGCTGGCCATGCCCGAGGAAATTGTCGATGCCTTTCATCAGGGGCTGGACATGTTCCATAAGCATCCGGCCCTGCGCCGGCTGGCCTGGCATTGTCACCACCTCTTACAGGCCGGTATCGACAAGGAAACACAACTTAAAAAATGGCCGACTTTGCCGGATCTGCACCCCCTGGCCGGAATGTTCTATGCCTATGTTTTCCTGGCCGGCTTGCCGGCGGCCCTGCGGCGCCACCGCGAGCGCGGGATAGCCGCCGATGTCACCAAGGCCACCTTCAGCGATCTGACGCTCTGGATGCAGGATTACCGGCAGAAGCATGGCCGCTGGGGCTTGAGCGAACTGCATGCAACCGGTTGGCTGCAGGATCATCTGGAGGCGCGCCTGTTCCGCCTGGGCCGGCTGCAGTTTCGTATGGAGGAGTTCCCCTGCGACTTGCTCGTCTATCGTCAGAAGGATTCCATCCGTCCGGTCATGCTGGCCGGCCCCGGCCAGATTTTTCGCCCTGACGGACGGTTTGACGGGGTCAATGACCTCCGGGCCGGGCCGGAGGCTTGGCGCTCGACACTGGAAGTGCGCGATGGGTCGGTTGCCGGGCAGGTCATCGATCCGCGCGGGTTCGCCCGGCCGGAGTCTGCACCTGCCATACCTGGCTTTTCGATGTCCAGCTTGAGGATTACCTGCCGCCGTCATCCAATATAGTGCGGTTTTCAAGGCAGTTTTATCTTTACCCGCTGCCGGATGGCGATGACCGGCAGACTATGGAGCGGGTCTGCGGCAGAGTGTACGATCGACCGGCGGACATGCCGCGCGGGACTTCGTTGCAGCGGGTGGTGGCGGGGCACATGGAGCGCGGCGGACGCTGGTATCAAACCGGCGGATTCCTGCTGCGTGAGGATGTGTCGCGCTGGGGCACGGATTATTACCGCGGCTGATTTCCGCCGCTACATCAGCGACAGGGCGTCCACATCCACCGCCACCTGGATTTCCCGGCCCGCCGGCAGCTCCTTCAGGGTGGCCTGCAACGGTCTGGTCATGGCGCTGACGGAGGTTGCCCGCATCATAATCTGCTGGCGATAGCGTTCCTTGATTTTGCTCAGGGGCGCGGGCATGGGGCCGGAGAGAATCGTATTACCGGGCAGGCTGCGGCGTAACCGGTGTTCCAGCTTTTCCGCGTAGGCTGTCAATCTGTTTTCATCGGTGCACGCCAGCGTCACACAGATCAGGTGGGCATAGGGCGGGTACATCAATTCCCGGCGCGCCTTCAGTTCCTGTTCGAAAAATGCGGCGCAATCGTGCTGACGGGCGCATTGAATGGCTGGATGCGCGGGGGAAAAGGTCTGCACGAACACTTCGCCTGGTATCTCGCCGCGCCCGGCGCGTCCGGCAACCTGGAGCAGCAATTGGAAAGTGCGTTCGGCGGCGCGGAAATCCGGCAGGTGCAGACTGCTGTCGGCGCAGATGATTCCCACCAGGGTCACGCCGGGGAAATGCAGACCTTTGGCGATCATCTGGGTGCCGATCAGGATGTCGGTGCGGGCGGCCTTGAAATCGCCCAGAATGGTGGCGTAGGCCTGTTTGGTCGAAGCGGTGTCGGCGTCCATGCGTTGGATACGCGCATGCGGGAATAACTTGCGCACCGCGCTTTCAATGCGCTGGGTGCCGATGCCGTTGAACTTCAGGGTGGGGGCGCTGCATTCAGGACAGCGCTCCGGCGCCCGCGCGGTGTTGCCGCAGATGTGGCAGCAGACTTCCTGATAGGCGCGATGGTAGGTCAGGGATACGCTGCAATGCGGGCATTTGGCGGTGTAGCCGCAGGTGGGGCACATGACCGTTGTGGCAAATCCGCGCCGGTTGAGAAATAAAATGACCTGTTCCGACTGGTTCAGGCGTTGGCGCATGGCATCCAGCAGCACCCGGGAAAAAACGTTCAGGCGTCCCTCTTTTTCCATTTCCGCGCGCATGTCCACAATCTGCATGCGCGGCATGGACTGGTGATCCACGCGATGGGTCAGCGGGCTCAGGGTGTATTTGCCGCGCTGGACGTTGTGGATGGACTCCAGCGCCGGCGTGGCCGATCCGAGCACTACCGCACAGCCTTCCATGTGTCCGCGCATCACGGCCACATCGCGCGCATTGTAACGCGGCGCTTCGGATTGCTTGTAGCTGGGTTCGTGTTCCTCGTCAACGATGATCAGGCCCAGGTCAGCCACCGGGGCAAACAGCGCCGAGCGCGCACCGATGGCAATACGGGCGCGTCCGTCGTGGATCCGGTGCCATTCATCATGCCTTTCGCCGTCGGAAAGATGGCTGTGCAGCACGGCAATGGCGTCGCCGAACCGGCTGTGAAAGCGTTCCACCGTCTGCGGCGTCAGTGAGATTTCCGGCACCAGCATGACGGCGCCCCGGCCCTGGTTCAACACGTCTTGAATCGCCTGCAGATAGACCTCGGTCTTGCCGCTGCCGGTCACGCCGTGCAGCAGCACCACCGTCGGTTTACTCTGGTTGATTGCCTGCCGGACCAATGCCAGGGATTGGGCCTGTTCCGGAAAGAGCTGCAGCGGGCTGGTGGGCAGGATGTGCAGGTGCTCCATCGGATTGCGATCCGCCGCCTGGCGGCGGATAATCACCAGTTGGCGCTTTTCCAGTCCCCGTAATAAGCCGGCGCTGACGTGATTGCGCCGCATGAATTCCGCCATGGGCTGGGGCGGCACGGCCCGCAAAAGCTCCAGCAATTCGGCGTGACGCGGTTGCTGTCCGGCCAGGGCGGCAAGTTGGGTTTTGTCTTCAGCCGCCTTGCCGGCCGCAACGAACAGGAGTTCCCGGTGACGGGCTCCGCTGCGGCGGATGGCGCAGGGGAGGACGGTGCGGATGGCCTGTTCCACGGTGGAGCAGTAATACTCGCTCATCCAGCGCGCCAGTTTCAACATGGTGGGGCTGAGCAGCGGTCGGGCGCCGATAATATCGCCGATTTCCTTGAGTTGGGCATGGGCCGAACGGTCGGCGAAGCCGACCACGTAACCGCGCGTGGTGGCGTGGCGGAAAGGCACCTGCACACGTGAGCCAAGTTGCAGGGCTTGCTGTAACCGCGGCGGGATCAGATAGTCGAATTCACGGCCCAGGGAAATTTCCACCACGACTTTGGCAATGCGCGGCATGCTCATTCGCCGATGATTTTCACGAGGACGCGCTTGCGTCGCCGACCGTCGAATTCTCCGTAGAAA
>JAIVGW010000064.1 GCA_020201415.1 Lentisphaerota bacterium | reverse complement strand
GTGTGTAATGTTTTTTTTAAGCAGCTTAAGCAAGATTATAGTTGAAATACGAGCTTAGAGCTGTGTTTTTGGCCTTAGAAATCACATTAGCATGACAAGATGCCCATGCGTGATTTCCGCCATTCAAAATCATCCTCCCATATCAAATTTCAAACCATTAGTAGAATGTCGAGACGTGACCCTTAATTGCACAGGTCCGACCCCAAATCCCCGGCCGAAAGCACGCAAACGGTCAGGGTGACGACTCAACCTGCCGCGCGGGAAGCGAGACGGCGTCGACCGATTCGGAAGCTGATCCGTTACCCGTCAGGAAAACGACGGCGCTGAGAAGGCCAGCGGAAGCGTCAGACAAAGTGGGGGTTTTTCAGCGCAATCGAATGTCGAGACGTGACCCTTAATTAGGCGGCAAAGGCACCCGGCAAAAGCGATTTACGCACGGTGGTGGTGCCGACATTACTGTCGGAACAGAAAAACACCGCGTCCGGCGGCAACACGGATCGGAAAACCAGCAGCGCGAAAAGAAACAGGCCCGCCGCGGCATACCAGGCGCCCAGATTTTTTTTGTATGCCATGCCAAGCTCCGCCATTGCCGAAAAACATGCCGACCGGTCCGCGGTCAGCGTCCGATTCATGGCCGGTGATTCTCCCGTACCGCCCAGGGCATGTCAAGCAATTTGGTGTTAATGAAGGCCGCCCCGCACATGACGGCCGCCAGCGCCAGCATGGGCGCCGTCACGCCGTAGACCTCCAAGTGGCCGGTCGGCAGGTAATCGGTCAACAACAGCCGCACCAGGACCGGGATGGCGACCGCGGCCGCGGCCCGCAGCACGGCCATGGACATATCGAGCAGGAACAACGGCCAAGGGGGCCGGTAGTACGATGCAAAGTGGCGGATCATGGAGCGAATTCCAGACGACTGAACGTGTCCGGATCGTGCACGGTCCGCGCGTTGCCCTTGGGGTAGACGGCCGTAATGCTCTTGTAATGACGGTTGGTTTCACCCGCATGTATCCGGCGGCGGGCGAGATTGAAATACCAGTCGCCGCCCGTCCCCGGCTCCGGGCCGACCACATAGTTCATCGGGTCGCCCTCCGCGCCTTCGGACCCGGCCAGGGCAATGGGTACACGCAGGTGTACCTGCCAGGCGTTGGCGCTTTTCTCCGTTTTGGCTTCCGCCATGGATGTCCACTGGGGAATCACCCGTCCGCCGCCGGCATGGTCGGCGTCGTGAATCCTGCCGTCTGGATCAACCTCGATGTGGTAATAGCTGTGGCCGGGCGGCTCGAGCAGGATCACGACACTGTCACCGTTCCAGATTTCATCGGCCACGTTGAGGCCGGCCATGTCGGGCTCCTCGCAACGGATATCAAAATGCAGGGCCTTCTCCTCCCAGCGCACACCGAACGTGGTGGAAATCGGCGGGGACTCCTTGTTTAAACGCCAGTTACTGAAGTCGGGCATAAACGTGTAGGACGCGGCGTTGGTTTTGCTCTTGACATGGCAGGCAGCCACCACGGCTGCCTGGTCGCGCGGGTTGCCCTTGGCCAGTTGCGCAGCCAGTTCCTCACGCAACGTTTCCACCGGCGGCAGTTCATCCATGATCAACTGGATGCGCCGGCCATAGAGCGTGTCGCCGGCCTTCGCGCGCGCCGCCTGCAGCAGCTCCATGAAGCGAATCCGGTCCGGCAAACTCACATTGGTAACATCGCATCGACCACGGTTGCTGGCATCGGTGCGGCGGTACGTCGCCTCGGCGAATTCGAAGGCCGCGCGCATGTCGTCCCTTGCCGGCCCGTAGAAGAGCGTGTAGTAATCGTTCAGCATGGCATTCAGGTCCTGATCGGCATCCCAGAGGAACCGGGCCTGGACGTAGAGCGTCAGGTGGTCAATCCCCGGTGCATGCCAGCGGCCGCCGGACTGGGCTTCCTCATCACACTCGCCCCGCGCGATGCCCTTCAGCGCCTTCAGGTCCTTGGCCATGTTGCGCGGATGCAGCACGGGGAATTTCCGGTGCAGGCCCGAACGGTTGTTTTCCACGCGCAGAATATTGCCCGGCGCGGTCTTGGCCCGCCAGCCCTCCACGCGGTCCCAATAAGCGTTCCAGCGCACCGGATCGTCAAACAGGGGCCGGCCGCAGTTGGCGATGAACACCGCCACGTTTGGTGTAAAAGATTCCACCTGGCGCGGAGGGTGGATGTAAGGGGTGTAGGCGCCGCAGGCGACAATGCGGTCCGGGTGAGTGTGGTAAAGCTCCCGCCCCACGCGGTCCACGAATCCCCATACCAGGTCGGACGCCGGCAGCTTGCGGCATTCCTCGCAGCCGCACTGCATGAACCCGTCCTGGGGCCAGATATTAATCATCGGCACGTTGTAATGATCGAACATGAACCGCGCGTAATTGACCGTTTCTTTAAAAAACCCTTCCGAGGAAAAACAGACGTGGCCGGTGCCCCGGAATTCGGTTTCGCGCTTCCCGTCGCGCAGCGCGTAATAGTCCGGGTGTTTGGCCTGCATTTCGGAACGTCCGTGCACCCGGGTCAGGCCGTGTGCGTGCCCGCCGTAGCCCCAGGTCTCGAATCCCGAGTTCATGCCCAGGCGCCGCGCCCACATGACGTGTTCAAAGGGAAACATCCCGTAGTTGTACCAGAACCATGAACGCAGTTCGAAATCCGGCCGCTCGGTTTTATCCACGTCCGGCAGGGGGAGGCTTTTGCGTTCCGGCACCACCTCGCCGATTTCCTCGGGCATGTACCATCGCACGTTCAGGGCGCGCAGCAATGCATAAACCGCGTTCAGTGAGCCCCCTTCGTCCTGCTCCCAAAAGCCTTGTCCGCCGCCTGGCCCCTGGTAGTCGCGCGACCAGGTCAACTGGCGGGGATTCCAGACCGTCAGGCTGTCCGGGCCGTACCGGTTCGTCACAAACGCGTTAAAATCCCGGGAGTTCCAGAAATGCTTGTACATCAGGCTGAACGGGTATCCCCAGGCCGTATCGGTCCGGTCGCCCACGATCTGGTCCCAAGCCTCGACGGCTTGCGGAATATTGCCGTTATTGGTGTTCCATGGCTCCGGCGGCGTGAAATCGAAGTCGTCGCCCAGCAGCACCAGCCATTGATCGCCGGAAACCATCTTAAAGGCCCCGAATTGCAGGTCCCCACCCTTGACGCCCAGTGCGTCCGTATACGGGCTGCGGCCGACATAAAGTTTGACCGGCGCCGCGCCGGGTTCGCTAAGAACCGGCAAACGCGCACCGCTCATTTTTTCGATGTAGTATTGCAACTCCAAGGCCGCCAGGTTTACCATGCGCGGCCGGGCCGGATCGGCGCTAATCACGATTTCGGCCCGGTATTGGCGACTGGGGCCCGTACCCGCAGCCGGCCAGCAGCATGAACAAACCCGCCGCGAACGGGCATAACTGGCTTGAAATCTGTTTCATGATAACGTTCCTTCCGCAGGGGATCGATCCCGATAATTAATAAGTAATAGCTTTTAAAACGAGGCGGACGAGCACCCGGTACAATTTATATAATTCCGCGTTTCATGGTTGGTAAAGTGTAAAATCCGGGTGGCAATGTCAAGTTCGGACTGAAAACAGCTTCCACATCCGTTTCGGGCGCTGAACGTTCAAAATCCAACAGATCGCCACAATCCAGCGCATGGAGCCCGGAAAGCTCTGCGTTATTCGACAGGGACCTGACGGACCTTACTATAATATCCAGTGCCGTAAGCACGGCAAACAAGTCAGCCGCGACGCTTTGGGGATTTCCGACAGACCGATTTCGATCACCTCAAAAATACCGTTACTAACAAATGCCGCAGCCAGCATGGCGGCGACCCACATGCTTCCGTAGATGCCCTTCTGGACGTGGGACAGGCCGGCGTCCTTGCCACGCATGGCCGCCGCGGCTTCCGGCATTCCCAGCGCAATGTAGCCATACGCATCGGCGCGAATCTGCGCCCCGACAAGCTCCCGGCCGGTGGTGAATCAAAAACGTGATCAATGTTGACGGACCCGATATTCAGAATCTGACGTATTAAAGCCTACCAGCGTTTTTAATATCAAAGAGTTACGAAACACCGCCATGATTCCATCGTTCCATTATTCCATTATTCCAATTTTCCACGGGACGCTATTTAATTTTAGCCTTGAGCGGTAACGGGCGTGTGTTTATCATCATATCAAGGCGGCCTGCGGCCACAATCCGACTACGCCTAACGGCTACGACGGACACCGTCAAAAAAATCCAGGCCGCCGTCGAAAGTGCAGACAAATGTAAATCCGGCGTCGTATTTTGAGCCCGTTAATATGGAGCGCTATTGCGGCCATACTATCCGCTGCTGAGCCCGGGGAGCAGGTTAAAGTGTTCAGCGTTCAACCGGACACGTTCGAGTATTTGTTTACCACGGTCTCCAGCACCGCGGATCCGTTTATCCTGTCGTTTAACGACCGGCAAAACCGGACACAATTCGTGGCGGTTGGCGACTATCTGGGCGAATACCTGGTCAAGTCCTTTACCCCGGTTGTCAACAAGGTGTTTCAGCCGGCCTTGGGCGATTATCTGGAAACCGCCGGCAGCGTGGAATTACAAGGGCGCACCGGCGAGATTTGGGTGCTGGAACAGGGAATTCCTTTGCCCGCATCTGGCTGGTGCGCCTGGCTGGTTGATTTGGATACGGCCGAAATCCGGGAGGCGCGCGAACAGGATACGGTTAGCATAGGCGGCATGAAGTTGCATATCAGGCATGTCACACCGGAAAAAGTGGACGTGGTGGCGGCGGGAAGCGCATTTAACTTAACGTTCATTTCTCCAGAGGAGACAACCGCTGTGACTGCCGGCATCCGCCGGCGCCGCGAACAGGAAGAGCAGGATCGGATCATGGCTGCACTGCAGCATGAACAAGCGGCTGCCGCCAGTCGCCTGCAAAAGTTGGAACAGCGGGAAAAAGAGTTGCAGGATCGTGAGCAACGCCTGAATGCCCAGGCGCAGCGCCAGTTTTATACGACCCAAATGCTTTCATCCAAACCGAGATCCCTGTTCGTGGGTTATGACTATCCGTGCCCGACCGTCTATCGTCAGGCGGCTGACGGCTCCGGACGGGTGGTCTATTGGACACCGATGTTTCCGTATGTTTATCCGCGCCGCCCCTGGCCTTTGCGGCATCATCGGCAAGGAACATCAGGGGGTTATGCCGTTCAGTCTGACACCTTTAACGGAAATTACCGGATTCAATTACGCAGTGCGTGGTAGATCCTCTGAAGCGGGCTGAAGAGATTCTCAGCAATGCAAAGGGATAGACGGCAGATGAATCAGTCGAAAACAAATCTCAAGTATTATATCATGAACCGCTTAACTGATAAATGTGGTTTTCGTATTATTTAATTATCAGGCACACGGAGGTCCGCATGCAAACATTTACAGGTAACTGAAACTGTCCGGGTCTTTTTCGACTACATCAGATTTCTTACAGGAAGAATTAAACATGAAAATACAAACAGATGTCAAAAATGAAGAAAGTAGCGCTGTTCTCTCTATCAGCCCAAATCAATACAAGGGCAGCGATATTGAGCGTATACAGGCTGCCATCAATGCCGCCAATGGCACAACCAACAAGATCGTTATTCCTGAACGGAACGCAAACGGCACGTACTTCTGGTCTGTTGACCGTGCAATATTACTTCCGAGCAACATGACCGTAGTACTCGATAACTGTAATATAAAACTTTCCGACAAATGCAGAGATAACATGTTTCGCAGCAACAATGTCGGCTTAGGAATCAAAGAACCTGTCTGGAATCATAACATATGTATTATAGGTGTTGGTGATGTCAATCTGTATGGCGCTGATAACCCGCGAGCTACCGGTGATGGCACAAAAGAACTGAGCCTGACGCCGGATGAAGACAGGAAAAAAAGAGGAATATATGGAATTAGTTATGGCACAGATGCCGGAAAGGAAGGCGAACAACAGACTTCTGACTGGCGCAATATTATGATATTGATGGCTTATGTTAAAAGATTTTATCTAAAAAATGTAAATATCCATTATCCTCATTCCTGGGCTGTCAGCTTTGAAAGAACTTGGAATGCCGATATAGCCAATATCCGGTTTAATAATCCCGGCACACGTATAATTAATGGGCAAAATCGCCGGATATTAAACCAAGATGGAATAGACTTGAGACAAGGCTGCAAGAATTTTCGGATAGACAATATTTCCGGACATATTGAAGAAGACTGTATTGCCCTTTCAAGCCTTGACTGCGGTGAAGACTCACCACACATGATTACCCCCGCAAAATGGTATGGCTCTGAAGATGATACGGAGCAGATTTTTATAACCAATATTAAAACGGGGATATCAGGTGTTGCGATCAGGGGAACTGAAAAAGCAAGTATCCATAACGTGTATATTAACGGCCTTACAACTGAATTGACACGAGGCGTTTTCATGCAAGAAGCCTACCCGACAATTTATATAGGAACTGGTGGTTACGGCAAACTTTCAGAGCGTGGCACGATTAGAGACATTTTTGCCATGAATATATCAGGCGCTGGCACGAGCCTTATCCACATAGATGCACCGGTGGAAAATTGCTGCTTTATGAATGGCATTTTGCGCAGTGATGGAGAAATAATTAATTATACTGACAGAGTTAAGGGTAAATCAAAAAATGTTGTTCTAAAAAATATGATTAAATGCCCTGAAACAGTCACAAGATTTGACAAAACCTGGTGCTTTTTTCCTGAAATGGTTGCAGAAAACAAAACAAAGGGGGCGAGGACATGAGAAATGAAACAGAATGCGGAGGAAAGGCGAATCGTCTGAAAAGACCGAATGTTATTATCGTCTCGACTCACGACAGCGGGCGGCACTTCGGCTGTTATGGCGTGGAAACCGTACAGACTCCGAATATTGACCGCTTTGCGTCGGAGGCCATACTGTTCGAGCAGATGTTTGCCGCCAGCCCCTACTGCACGCCGTCGCGCGGCGCCTTGCTGACCGGTCGCTATCCGCAGGCCAACGGTTTGATAGGGCTGACGGGCGAACGATGTAAACACCCTTGGGAATTGAACGATTATCATCAACATCTCTCGCAGCTTATGCAGGACTGCGGATACGATACGGCCATGTTCGGGTTACAGCACGAAACTCAGTTTATCGAACGGTTGGGCTTTGATTCGACTGCGTTTCACGGCACCGGAACCTACGGGAAGGGGGATGAAAGGTCTGCGTTGCAAGTCGCCGCCGATGCGGCCGCGTTTCTGAAAACGCACAAAGACGGGGAGACCCCTTTTTATCTGCAAATTGGATTCTTCGAAACCCATACTCCCTATGACTTCGGCGGTTGCACACCGGACGACTCAGGCGGGGTCTGGATCCCCCCCTACACACGATCACATGACTGGTCGCCATGGAACAAGATTCTCGCAAAATACTATGCCGATCCGGCGGATCGAACCCCGCGCCATCACATTGCCGCCTTTCAGGGTGCCTTGCGGCAGGTCGACCAGGCCTTCGGAATCATCCTGAACGCGCTCGAACAGGCGAGCCTGGCCGAGAATACGCTCGTGCTGTTCACCACCGACCACGGCCCTGAATTTCCCGGAGCGAAATGGAAGTTGCACGGTGCCGGGCTGGGCATTGCCTTTGTCA
>JAIVGW010000063.1 GCA_020201415.1 Lentisphaerota bacterium | reverse complement strand
GGACTCCACATTGGCCAGTTCCCGCTGCCGCAGCTCAGTGGCCACCGCAACTTTGGCATTTGTTGTTCGGGTTGGCGGCGACATGGTGCAGATCATAGCTACAATCCCTTCTGAACTTTTGTAAAGGGCCCGGGGCGGACCGCCGCCCCGGGCTGCACAACTGCGACTGTTTACAGAATCGCGGCCCGGCATCAGAACTTAGCCGCCAGATCAAGCTGCAGACGCTTGTAATCCTTGCTGGTGTCGCCGTCGCGAATCCCCGCCTCGTTGATGAAGTAGCTCGCACCCAGCGTCCAATTCTTGCTGATTTGATAAGCGACCATCAACTTGTGGCCCTTGCCGTTAGTCCCACCGCCCCAGGAATCGGAATCCGCCATGGCGCCCACCACCGCATCGGCTTCCAGATGCCGATAGTTATATCCCAATTCGAAGGAATGCGGCGTCTTGGCCGCACCCAGCTTCACCCCGGCCAGGTAGCCCGTATCGTCGTCATCCGCCTCGGTATTGCGTACGTAGTTGCCATAGAAGTTCCATGGCAGCCCGGTCAGCGGACAATCGAATCCAATCGATGCCATGAATTCCAGTTCCCGGTATTCGTTGGCGTATACCGCCTTGGTCACCTTGCCGTCATCGTCCCTGGTGGTCTTCACTGTATTGCCGTAGCCTTTGAAGCTGTCGGTCCAATCGATTACACCAAAGTCTTGCATGTTGTCGTAATAGTAATAACTGACACCGGCCAGCATTTTGATCCCGGCGTCGGTCTTGACATCCACACCCGCCTGCCCGGTGTAAATATAGGTGTCGCTGTCCTTGCTGCGTTCCGTCACCACCAAAGCCGCGCCGTTGACCAGCAGGTTCGCCGGACCGAGCGGAAGCTTGTAACGCAAAGCGGCGCCTTCGGGATTCAAGTCGCCATCCCAGACCAAATCACTGACCTGAAAAAACGGCTTGCTCATCTTACCGCCAATCAGGGTGGCCCCCGGAGTCACGGCCGGCGCCCAGGCGACATACCCCAGCTCAAGGGCAATATCCTTGCTGGTGAAGCCATCCCCCATGGTCTGGTTGCCCGAAATGGGATCATTGCCGCCGGTGCGAAACCCGATGCCGGCGGTCACTTCATCATTGACCTTGGCTTCAACTCCCAAGCGGGCGCGGAAACGCTCCCGTGCGCGAACGGCATCGCCTTCCTTGTCGATATTTTCATAACGTACGCGCACACCTGCGCCATAACCGGCGCAATCAGACTGACCGCCGCAACTCCTGCCAACAATGCTTTCTTCATGCTATTGCACTCCTTTAATACTCAAAAGCTAACGCTCAATATTTCCCGAAAACAATTTTCAAGTTTTGTTCATCACCTCCTCATAAATTAATAAAATTCAAAGTTGATACTCCAGTCGCTAATCAAAGTAGTCGAACCGGATTAGCCCTTTATTTGCTGATTGTTAAAAAAAGGTTAGTCGACCGTAACAAGATTCTAACAATGTGACAATCGACACCTAATCAGCATCCGGCATGATGTTGCCGTAATTAAAAAGATTCACTGCCGGCAGCGAAGGGAGGTGAAGTAATTTAACCGGCGTTCACAGGCGTTTTGAAAGGCATCGATTAAATGTATAAAACGGCGCTTAACCGCGCCCGCGAAATTAAAGGAAGCATGTTATGCGGAATACTATTATTACAGCTGCATTGGTCACATTGGTTGGTACGGCATCCGTGGGCGCTCAGGAAAATATAGTCATCGACGGCTCCACCACCGTGGGTCCGATCGCCAAGGCCTTCGCCGAGTATTACATGAAGCAAAACCCCGGCGTCAACATCACCGTCAGCGAATCCGGCAGCGGCAATGGCGCCAAGAGCATTATGAACAAGACCTGTCAGATTGGCGCGATGTCGCGTTTCATGAAAGAAGGCGAGTTCAAGGCGGCCGTCGATAACGGCGTCATGCCGGTGGCGCATGTGCCGGCCCTGGACGGACTGCCGATCCTGGTGCACCCTTCCAATCCCGTAAGCGACCTGACGGTTGAGCAGGTGCGCCGGATTTACATGGGTGAAATCAAGAACTGGAAGGAAGTGGGCGGCCCGGACAGCTCCATAGTGGTGATCAGCCGTGACACCAATAGCGGCACCTACGAGACCTTCTACGGCTTGGTCATGGAACACAAGGGTAGCAAGGAAAAGATCGCCGGCAGCGCCGAATACGTCGGCAGCAACGGCGCCGTGCGCCAGCGCGTCCAGAGCACACCGGCCGCCATCGGCTATGCCGGGCTGGGATTCGTGGATGCCACGGTCAAGGCCCTGAAGATCAACGGCGTCGCCCCCAGCGAGCGGACCGTGGGCACTGGTGAATACCCGATCGCCCGGGCGCTGTACATGTTCACCGACCAGTATCCCGAGATGGGCTCGCATCTGTACCGGTTCATCACCCTGTATCTGACCCCGGAAGGACAGGAAATCATCAAGACCATCGGTTTCGTGCCGGTGACGCAGTACGGCTTCTGATTAACTTAAACCTATCCGGAGGGCTGCCCCGCAACGGCGGGCGCAGCCCTTTTTATTAACATTATTCTAACAATCGCTTCACAAACACCAAATGGTGATGCGCCACCATGCACCTGCAATTAACCAGGCGCAAGCCTGCAATATCCGCACAGGGGGAAGCATGTCCGACATCCAGACAAGCCATTACAACACAGGCGATCTGGTTTTAAGCAGGCGGGCCAGCATCAGAAAACAGGTGGCCGCCATCCTGGGACAAGGCCTGCTGTTTTCCATAACTTCGGTGGCGGCGCTGGCGGTGCTGTTTATTTTCTACTTTATTGCGCGGGATGCCTGGCCGTTTTTCCATTCCCGGGGCATTGTGGAGTTTTTCACGGAAACGGCCTGGTATCCAACACGGGATCCCAGCCGTTTCGGCGCCCTGGCAATTTTCGTCGGCAGCGGCCTGGTAACCCTGGGCGCGGCCCTGGTGGCGGCGCCCCTGGGAATAGCCGCCGCGGTGTGCCTGAGCGATGTATTGCCTTTTTCACTGCGCCAGATCATCAAGCCGGTAATAGAAATCCTGGCGGCCATTCCCTCCGTGGCCTACGGTTTCTTTGCACTGGTGGTCTTCGCGCCCCTGTTGCAGAATTCCGGCAGCCGGGTCCTGAGCATAGCATGGTGGGCACTGGCCACGCCCACCCTGGGGATCATCGTGCTGGCGGGCGGGGACATACTGGCTGAAAAGTTTGCGTCGGGAAAACACTTCCGATCGGCGCGCATTCTGCTCACGGGTATAATGGCCTTGACGTCCATCTGGCTGCTGGTGCTCGTCGGGCGGGTTCTGGGCGGCATCACCATCACCACCGGCACTAATGCCTTGAATGTATCGATCCTGCTGGGCATCATGGCCCTGCCCACCGTGGTCAGCGTTTCCGAAGATGCCCTGCAGGCCGCGGGACGGGAATTGCGCGAGGGCAGTTACGCTCTGGGCGCCACCCGCGCCGAAACCATCTGCCGCACAATCCTGCCGGCCGCCGGCAGCGGCATTTTCGCGGCCGTCCTGCTCGGAGTGATGCGGGCTCTGGGCGAAACCATGGTGGTCTGGATGGCCTCCGGCAATGCCGCGCAGATTCCGACGCCCTGGTTCAACTTCCTGCAGCCGGTGCGCACCCTGACCGCAACCATCGCCGGCGATATGGGCGAAGCCGACCACGTCACCGGCTCGGACCGTTACCATGTGTTGTTTGCCATGGGGCTGTGCCTGTTGGCCTTCTGCTTTGTGTGCAACCTGGCCGCTGAATGGGTGGTGGCGCGACAACGCCGCAAACTGGGGGGTGAATAAATGCAGATAGCCACACGCAAACTGTTGGATCGCGTCTTTTCGGCCACCGGCATCTTCGCGATCCTGCTGATGATCGGAGCACTGGGAGTCATTCTGGCGCCCATTTTCTACCGTGGAGCCGGGGCCCTGCTGTTTCGCGGCACCGTGGAACACCGCAAGCAGATGATGGAACTGTTCAACCGTGGCGATCCCGATGCGCTGGCAAGGGAAGTCATGGCTACCGCTGCCGCGCGTCAGCCGGTGTACGACATGCTGAACGACTTTAACCTGGCCCAAGCCGGACGCGTCGAAGAGGCCATCCTGGCCGTGGAACGCCTGAGCCGGCGGGACGATCTGATGGGACGGCGCCTGCAGGCCGCCGCCCAACGCCTGCGCACCATGACCAGCCTGCGCGAGAAAACCGATCTCCTGCAACGCATCAGCAGTGGTTCACGCACATCAGCCACACCGGTGGATCCGGCGGAACTCGACCTGATTGACATCGCGCTTACCGAAGTCCGCGAAACCACCCAGGCCTACGAGGAATTGGCCGATGCGCTACGCGAACTGCTCGGACCCATGCCCAATGATCAGGAACGCCTGATGCCCCGCCAACGTTTTGGCCAGGCGCGCTGGGACCGCGCGCAGGTCAAACTGCACCACCTGCTCTACAAGCAATCCTGGGATCACTCGCAGGCCGGTATGGGACAAGTCGTCTACACCCCGCGCCGCAATGACTTTGAAGGCACTCAACTGTATGACCTGCCGGATTACGTCGCCCGGAATCTGGACCGGATGCTTAATCCCCGCCCGACATTTTACTGGCGCTTCCTGACCGATAAATCTGTTGATATCCACTTCTTCGGCGGTATCGGCCCGGAATTGCTGGGCACGATCTACCTGACTCTGGGCGCCATGCTCTTTGCCGTGCCGTTGGGCATCATTGCCGGTGTTCGGTCTTTTCGGTCTGGCCTTCTTCATCAACACCCTGCGCGTATCCCCATCGAAAAGCGTGTTGGCCGGCTGCCTCACCCTGGGGCTGTTGATCCTGCCAACCGTGATCCGCGCTGCCGAAGAGGCCATCATGGCCGTACCGCGTGCCTACAAGGAAGCGGCCATGAGCCTGGGTGCCGGCCGCTGGCGTACGGTTCTGACGGTAATCCTGCCGGCGGCGCTGCCGGGCATTCTCACCGGCGTGGTCATCAGCATGGGCCGCGCCGCCGGCGAGACGGCGCCAATCATTTTCACCGCCGCGGTCAGTGTGGGACTGGCCTTGAAACCCTGGGAACTGCTGACCAATCCGACACCGGCGCTGTCCTGGAACATATACAATCTGGCTACCGAGCACGAAGCGGTAGATGAAATACGTCACGTGCAGTTCGGCATGGTCATGACCCTGGTGGCCCTGGTGCTGTTATTCAACATGGCGGCCGTGTTGGTCCGCGCCCGGATTGCAAGCCGACTAAAGGGTTAATAAAACAAAGTCTTTTTGACACCATGACAAATCAATATTCAAGGCAAAAACAAATCAATGGGAGAACAAGATGCCCACGGAAACGCTGATGCAGACCGATTTCAACCGTCCGGCGCTGTCGCTGCGGCGTCATAGCGGTCCGGCCCCGGCGGAAAACACCAAGCATGATTACAACACCGCCGCCATCCGCATCCGCCAGCCGGCGGCGGCTTGTGCACAACAATCATGCGCCCAGTCTCCCACCCACATTGCCGCCCGTGATTTCTCCGTGTTTTACCGCACTAACCAGGCGGTACGGGATGTGACCATGAACATTCCGCGCGGATGCGTCACGGCCATCATCGGCCCCAGCGGCTGCGGCAAAAGCACCCTGTTGCGGGCCATCAACCGCATGAACGACCTGGTGCCCGGCTGCCGCGCCACCGGCGAGCTGATCTTCGACGAACGCAACATCTACGACCAGAACCTGGATGTGGTCACCCTGCGGCGACGCATCGGCATGGTGTTTCAAAAACCCAACCCGTTCCCCAAGAGCATATTTGACAACGTGGCTTACAGCCTGATCGGGGCGGCGCTGTGGGATGAAGTCAAAGACCGCCTTAACGCCAACGCGCTCGGACTTTCCGGCGGTCAACAGCAGCGTCTGTGCATCGCCCGCGCCCTGGCGGTGACGCCGGAAATTCTGCTGATGGATGAGCCGACATCCGCGCTCGATCCGCGCGCCACCTCGCGCATCGAGGACCTGATCGCCGAATTGCGCGGCCAGTACACCATCATCATCGTCACCCACAATATGCAGCAGGCCTCGCGCGTCTCCGACCTGACGGCCTTCATGTACGAGGGCGTGCTGGTGGAGTTCGGGCCAACCCGCGAATTATTCACCAATCCGCGCGAGAAACAGACGGAAGACTATATAACCGGCCGATTCGGCTGAAGGGAGATACCACTCATGCGCTTACACCTGCAGCGGGAACTGGAGAAGCTCAAGCAACAGATACTGGCCTTGAGCGCGGAAGTCGAGGACGATGTGCGCGGCGCCGTGCGCGCCATGGACGAACGCAATCACGACATGGCGCTGGATGTCATCAACCGCGAAGATCAGACCAACACCATGGAAGTGGATGTGGAAGAGGAATGCCTCAAAATCCTGGCCTTGCACCAGCCGGTGGCCGCCGACTTGCGCTATATCATCGCCGTGCTGAAAATCAACCAGGACCTGGAACGCATTGGCGACCTGGCGGTGCATATTGCCGAATGCAGCCTGTGCCTGTGCCGCCTCCCGGAACTGCGGATGCCGTTCCGGCTGGGCGACATGGCCGACCGGGCCCAGTCCATGCTGAAGCTGCAGGTCATGCACATTGCCCGCCACTTGGAGCGCATCGCGGACCACGCCACCAACATCGCCGAAGATTTGATCTACCTGACGGACGGCCGCATCGTGCGGCACACCCCGGAAGTGTCTGACAGGCTCTGAACAGGCCGGACCTCAGCCATCGCCCAGGATGCGCCGGCCTTCATCCAGGAAGATGCCCTGCAGATTCATCTTCAAGGCTTCCGGCTGCGGTGAATATTCCATGCCGGAGGCCTCGGAAATCGTGCCGCTTTTGATCAGGTCATAAAGCGCCTGGTTGAAGGTCTGCATACCGTCTTCGCGGCCGGTTTCAATGGCTGCCACCAGCATATCCAGTTTGTTCTGCATCAGCAGCTTGCGCACGGTGGGGGTATTGATCATAATCTCCACCGCCGGCCGCACCCCGCCACCGCTGGCCGGGACCAGCCGCTGGCAGATGCTGGCCTTGAGATTAACAGCCAACGACATGCGCACCTGTTCGCGTTCCTCCACCTGGTACAAATTGAGAATGCGCTGAATGGATTGCGAGGCCGTGTTGGCGTGCAGGGTGGAAAAGACCACATGCCCGGTCTCAGCCGAACTGAGGGCCACCCCCAGGCTTACGGCATCACGCATTTCCCCGATCATGATCACATCCGGGTCCTGGCGCAGAACATGCTTCAGAGCCGCATGGAACGACGGGGTGTCCAGACCGACTTCACGCTGGGTGATCACCGAACGAATATCCAGGAACATGTATTCCATGGGATCTTCAATGGTGATGATCCTGGCACGCTGATTAGTGTTGATGCAGTTGATCATGGCCGCCAGCGTGGTGGATTTCCCCGAACTGGTGGCGCCGCAAACCAGAATGATGCCGCTGGAGGAAAGCGCCAGTTGCTGCAGCGTGGGCGGCAGATGCAATTGCTCGACCGAGGGTATCGCGGTTTGCACATAGCGCAGGGCCAGGGTTGGCACATGGCGGGCCAGAAACACATTGACGCGAAAACGTCCTACGCCTTCCTCATGATGCGAAAAGTCTATTTCCAACGCCTGTCCCTGTTTTTCACGCAAACGCCCGGGCAGGATATCCGCCACGATGCGCTGCAAATCTTCGGCACTGAGCTTGGGGAAGCCGCTTTCGGACAGATCGCCGTGGATACGGTAGAAAGGCGGCTCATCCAGCTTGAGGTGTATATCGGACGCACCCTGATCCACGGCTTTTTTCAGCACATCGGCAATAATTGACATGGCATTCCCCCAGATATTTTCAAATAATCAACACGGCGCCAGCCGGCCGGCCGCGCCGTTCAATTACCATCCTGCCCCTCAGACGGGGCCGGGACCGCAGCCACATCATCCGGCGCATCTTCCATCAGGCAGTAGGCCGGGCCGAATTGCTCCAGGTAATGCAGCGAATAGGTCCGCATGAAAACATGCAGCGGCAACAGCAGCACGGCGCCGACATAGGGCACGGCCGCCAGACAACAGGTAGCGCACATCAACAGCAACGCCAGCAGGCCCAGCACCAGCTGCAACAATGTGCGGAACAGCAGGTAGAGCGCGAAAGCGCCCGGCCGCTGCCGCAACAGGTCCGCCAGGATCCGCCAGGCGGCCATGACCCGGCAGGAACGCAACAGCATCAGCGGCACAACGAAGTCTTCCATCAACGCCAGCACACAGGCCAGAACCAGCAGGTAAAGCGGGATGGTAAATGCGCCCAGCAGCAGGGCCGTGACAGTGCCGGCGCCGACGGTGTCGCGCGACCAATCCGGCAAGGCCAGCAGCGCCAGTCCGCCCAGCAACAGCGCCAACAGCAGCAGTGAAGCCAGGGCGAAGACAAGGCTGAAAAGAAAATAGGAGTTACCCGCCCCGCGGTTCCGCCGCCAGGGGGCGGCAACTTCCGCGCGATTGCGGACGATGTTTTCCAGAAACATGAATTTCCCGCGGCTGCCGACCCATAACACCAGCAGGCTCACAACCAGTCCCAGCACCGCCAGCGGCAGGATGATCGCCATCAGTAGAAAGGCATTCTCCCGCAACCACGGCAAGGCGCGCGCGGGAAGATCGGCCGCCGACATCGCCCGGCCGGGATTGAAATTAAAATTGATGCCGGACCAGCTCACATCGCCGGCCATGGTGGCCAGCCAGGCCGTAAACCCCAATATCAGCCAACGACTCAGATCGAAGGGCGCGAATAGAATACGCCGCACGGTTTCCATAGCGCTGTTCACCGGAGCTACGACCAAAAGCCGCACCCGCTCGGGCGATTGCATCACTGATTCAGTGTCACCGTTCATCTTCCCCCCTGGCCGCATACGCGCAATCGCGTCCGCTACCTGACGATATCATAGTATACATAGCTGCCTGCGAGCGCCCGGTCAGCGCACCCGGCGCATCAGGATCAGTCCCAGCAGCAGAAACAACCCATTGGGCAACCAGGCGCCCAACTGCGGCGCCACTACCTGCTCCTTGCCCATCCATTGACTGATCATCATCAGTATGTAAAACATGAAAAAAGTCATCAGCGCCAGCATAACCCCCAGGAATGCTCCGCGCCGCACGGTATGAATACCGAAAGGGATGCCGAAAAGCACCACCACCAGACAAGTCCAGGGCATTGCCAGGCGGGCATGCAGATCAACGAGGTAACGCGCCTGGGTCTTGACGGAAAGGTTGGGATTGCGGCGCAGGTAACTGCGCAATTCGGCCGAAGACAGGAACATGGGATCCTTGACCACGTTAACGAAATCCCGCGGCGTCTCATTCAAATCGCGCATTTCCCGCAGCGACACATTTTCCACCGCGCCCATAGGATTATTGTAAAAATCGTGCTTCTGGATCATAACGTCAAAAAACCACCAGCGCCCGTCCAGGTAACTAGCCTTCTCGGCGCGAATCGTCTCGAAATCCGAGCCGTCCGGCCGCTGCTGGATCAGTTTTACACCCTGCAGCTCATGCGTATAGAGATCCAACCGGCGGATGGCCCAGATACGATGACCGCGTTCGTTCTTGTAGGGCAGGTCATAGGCAAAACGCAATGAAAGATCTTCGTCGCCGCGCTGGCGCGCCACGAACTGAGCCGCCCAGTAGCTCGAATCCGGGGCCACCAGTTCCTGCAGCAAGCTGACGCTGACACTGGCCAGCAGGCCCAGCGTCAGCAGCGGCAGGGCGATGCGCAACAGGCTGACGCCGCTGGCGCGCATAGCGGTCAACTCGTTGTGACGAGTCATCTGCCACAGGCCGTAGAGCAGGCCCAGCAGCAGTGATATCGGGGTAATATAGACCGCCAGCGCCGGCAGCACAAAAAGGTAATAACGCGCAATCGCCAGTTTGGAAGTGCGCTCAGCGATGAAGCCCGCGAGGTTGTCGAACAAATCAAACAGCACAAACACCATGGTGAATGCCAGTATGCAGAAAAACACGGGCACGATCACCTGGCGCAATATGTGACGATCCAGCAACTTCATCAGGCGCACCCCCGTGCCACCGCCGCCGGCGCGGAGGTATCAGGCATTTCCAAACACCATTTTCTTGACCTGCACTCCCCGCAACTTCTTCAGCTTCTGCTCAAACTCGAGACAATCAGGCCGCGGGCCGCTGAGCTCAAGCAGAATCAGGCCGGTGGCCTCATCCTGGGGCTCCCCGGCATCGTGCATACCCAGCCGGGTCTTGATGTGGCTGCCGTAATCCGTCAACAGCTTCTGCACAGCCGGCACATTTTTTCTACGATTACTTACATGCACGCCCAGCACAAGATGCTTTTGCATTTTTTGCCTCCCTGTTGTTGGCTTGACGATCAGACCACTTCAATGTCAATCACCGTACCAAAACCGGCGGAATTTGTGAAGCACATACGGCGGATTGTTTGCCGGGGTTTCTGGTTGACCCGGCCCGCGGTTTTGCTAGAGTCTGTCGGCGGGCCGTTGCGGCGCAGCTTCGTGCGCCGGACGCCGTGAAATAATTGCCATTGAATATTACAAGGCGGAACACATGAAAATCATATGCGCCACGAACATGCCTTACGCCGAAGAAGCCTTCAGCCGCCTGGGTGAAGTCCAGGTGCTCGCCCCCAGCGAGATAACTCCGGCCGCCGTCCATGACGCTGAAATCATGGCCATTCGCTCCACTACCAAAGTCAACCGCGACCTGCTGGAGGGCAGCCGTGTACGTTTCGTGGGCACCGCCACCATCGGCACCGATCACATGGACAAGGACTACCTTGACGCCGCCGGCATCACCTGGTGTTCCGCAGCGGGCTGCAACGCCAACAGCGTGACCGAGTATACCATTACCGCCATCCTCTGCATGACCCAGGCGCAGGGACGCCCCCTGGCCGGCCGTACCCTGGGG
>JAIVGW010000062.1 GCA_020201415.1 Lentisphaerota bacterium | reverse complement strand
CACCTATACCTGGAACACCATGGTTCCCAAGAACTCCATCCGCCACATCGAAGCCCTGGCCAACACCCTGATAGAAAACAACGTCCAGGCCATCCAGATCAACCTCAAGCCCAGGTTTTTCGGCTTGGAAGGCGGCAATGTTTATGTCTTCCGCCGGATGCTGAATGAGCCGGGCGCCAAATCGGCTGATGCACTGCTGAGCGAATACATCGAGGCCTGCTACATGGAAGCCTCGGGCATCATGGAACAGTTCTTCCGGCGCCTGAACCAGCGGCTGGATTTCATCCACGAAGCCGCGGACTACGCCCGGCACAACCGCAACGGCTTCCTGACTTACACCACCATCTACACGCCGGACCTGATAAACACCCTGTCCGATCTGCTGGACCAGGCCGAAAAGACCGTGGTCTCGCCGGGCGCGCAATACCGGCTGGCGGCCACGCGGATTGAATTCGATTACCTGAAGCACAATGTCAACATCATTTATCATTACTACTCCTACCGGTTGCGGCCGGACGATGCCGGGTTGGAACGCCTGCTGAGCGCCATCGACGAGCGCAACGCCTGGCTGGAGGAGTTGGACAAGAACCGGCGGAGCCGTCCGACCTACCGCTATCTCCGGATCGATCAATTGAAAGGCAGCTCGGAGCCCTTCAACTGGGATACCGCCAAAATCCGCTCGGGCGAATTACCCGGGGCCATCAAACCGACCGACCCGGCTTTTGCCATACGCGCCGCGGGCACAGTCACGCTACAGGACAAGGCCTGGGACAACGCGCCGGCCTACCAGCTGCAGCCGAACCGTGGCGAAAAGGAGCTCAAGGAAACCACCACCTTCCAATTATTGTATGACAAGGACAACCTTTACGTGCGTTTTGACGGCGGCATGCAGAGCGAGCTGATGGACACCTTCCAGCCGCGCGGGCGCGACGGCGAACTGTGGCTGCAGGAATGCGTCAACATCCTGCTGGCGCCCGAAGGCGACAAGAGCCAGTATTATTACCTGACGTACGAACCGGTGGCGGACTCCTTCATCGACGCCAATCACGGCTACATCACCGATCCGCTGCATCCCAAATTCGGCTGGAACGATCAGACCTGGGACGGCGATTGGACCTACGTCAACGAATTGCTGCCGGACCGGAACCGCTGGTTATCCATGGCCGTGATCCCATTCAGCACGCTGAAGGCCCCCACGCCGAAGCCCGGCGCCGTCTGGGCCGGCAATTTCGGACGCGTGCATTTCAAGGAAATCCCGACTTCGACCAAGCATGGCGACCGGGTCAAGGCCCGCGAAAGCTCCGTTTGGCTGACCGGCGCTGCCGCAAATTAGACAGGGCGTAAAAGCAAACCGCGGATTTTGCGGAAGCCTGGGAATTACAGGGACGCGGCGACCCGGCGCCGGACGATTGATCCGCATCAGGCAGGATCCGGCAGGTCAATCCAGACAGGAGAGGTCCAGGCCATGCCAGGCCATGCCAGCGGCTGCTGGACAATCCGGGCATAATACATGCAGGGCGCCTGCATCACTTCCGTCAGTGATAATACGATATCACAACTTTCGGGATGAGGCGCCGTGGAAAGCACGGGTAGAAACCCCTGGTCCACCCCGAACCGGTGACGTAATATTTCGACGCGCAACAGCATATCCGTGCCCCAGACACGCAGGGTAATTTCCAAGCGGTCACCGGGCGCGCGCTGCCCGCTCATGCCCATCTCCAGGCCATCCACTGAAAACTCCAGCAGGATGCGTTCGCCGGTGGTCGCATAACAACGCTTGCTTCGCAGGGCGTCAAACACGCCGGACCTGGTAAGCTCCCCGGCGAAGACGGCGGCTACCCCGCCATGCGATCGCCCACCCTGCCCGCTGTGTTCGTCGGAAGAACCGATGACACCGATGCGCTTGCCGGCCATCCAATAGTCCTGCGCGTAATAGGGGCCGGGCACGGAGGTGTTGGTGCGCCGTTCAGGATTACGCATCCGGTTATACTCGTAAGCCAGCAGGTGTTGCGGGGCATAGCATTCGCTTTGTCCGTGGTGGGAATAGATTTCCATGACCGGCCGCAGACCGCGATCATCGCAGGCATCCCAATCCACGGCATTGCCGATGCCCTGCTTGAGCAGATCATAAAACGAGATACCGGTATGATGAGGCACCAACATGACTTCCGCCGGATCAAGCTCATGCAATCTGGTGAAGCTGTTGGCGGGCAGCGCCGCCCCTGGCTGTTGAATCGCCTGGTTGCGTTCCAGCATGGGCATATCGCGGAAATAAACATTATGGTGCCCGGTCAGTTCCCCGGGATTGCGCTCGTCGCCGGGGATGGTGACAAAGACACCCGGCACGTTGGCCTTTTCCGCGGATTCCGACAAAACCCGATAACCCACGGGACCCAGCGCCTGGAAATGATCGGCCAATCCGGCAAAATCCAGACCGCTGATTTCGCGCGCATAACCATAGGGCTCGGCGCCCTGACCGTCATGCGAAAGCTTGCTGTGGATATGAATATCCCCCCAATAAACCTTACGCGCCCGGGCGTCAACCATGACTGCATTCGAAACGGCGCCGCCGAACCGGAAACGATAGACCCCCGGCTCCTGGATGCTGGCCGGCACACGCAGGGAGCCAACCAGGCGCAACTTGTCCGCCACGGGCGCGCCGTCCGACCTGACGAGTTTTTCATCAGGAAAAACACTGGACGAGGCATTGTCGAACCGATCCAGCGAGACCACCAGCACTTCAAACGACTCGCCCGGACGGCAACAGGAGGGCACGATAACCCGCCAGCGCACATGCTCGCCGGCGCGTGTGATCAACCGCGGCGCGGCTTCCGGCGCCTGGCCGTTGACCCGCAGCCAGAGCGCTTCCGTTTCCGCCACATAAGGCGCGCAGGTGTTGGCATAGCGGATAAGAATCGGGCTGCCGGCGGGAATGCGGCCGGCATGAACCTTGGCGGTGACCAGGCGGCCGTGCCGGGCCGGGCCCGCCGGATAAAACAAATTGCGCTTGCTGATGGTCAGGTCAAATGACGCCGGCGTCTCCGGCGCGGCAACGGCAACATGGTGCTTGCCGGCCGGATCAGCGCTCTGGAGAACACGCGGATGACTCGGCCCCTTTTCCAGCAACCAGCTGTTGGGAAACTGGAATTCAACGCAATCGCCCGCGGTCAAATCGCGATCGACCACGAGATTGATCTCAACGCAACAGGGTTCACCCGCCCGGAATTCTTCCTGCCGACATTGCGCGCGTATCATTGCTCAGCTTGCTCTCCGTACCTGGCGCCTTCACCCGGAGCCGGCATTATACGTCGTTCTGCTCCGAACCCTTGCGGATGTTGATTTCCACCCGCCGGTTGAGCTGATTACCGGTGATCGGATCGTTTTCGGCAACCGGGCGGCTATAGCCGTAGCCGTAGGCTTTCATCCGTTCGCGCTCCACGCCGCGGCTGTGCAGATACTCCATCACGGAATTGGCGCGCTTCTCCGACAGTTCCATGTTGTGTTTGTAAACGGAGGTGCGCCGCTTGTCGGCATGCCCTTCGATGCGGGCAGTGGAGCCGGGATCACGCAGCAGGACATCGGCAATGGCATTCAACTCTTCAAAATACTTGGACTTAATATCCCATTTATCGGTGTCAAATTCGAGATAAAGGCTGGTCGCCAGCGCCAGATCCTCGGGCGCAATCACAAAGCCGTCCATATCCAGCGGACCGCTGATGGCCGAGTAGCTCGGCGGCACATGCGCCCCCCAGCGCCAGGAGACGCCGACGGTGGGCAACAGGTTGAACTCGGGCGCAAGGTGACGTCCGTGCGCTCGCGGAATTCGCGCTCTTCGGTTAAATGCATGAAACCGATACCGCCGATCAGGTAGGGATCGAACTGCTGGTTGTCCATGTTACGCAGGTGAAACAAGGCATCAACGGCCGCGCCGAAGGCGGCGGCGTGATCGGCATCAATCAGGCCCTTGCGGGGAATGGGCTCGCCCGTTTCATAATTGTAAACTTCATTGCGATCAAGGCGTGGCGCATAGTTCAGCACACCTTCGAAAGACCAGGCCGGTGAATAGTCATAGCCCAGCCGCAAAGAACTCAGAAAACCGGATTTGACGGCCTCATCGCCTTCGAACCGGATCATGCCGGCATTCAGGCTGACATACCAGGGCGCATCCATGGCGGTGGCGCCGGCCTGGCCCGCCGACAGCAGCAGGCCCGCCGCAACCGTCAGCAGGCTTATACGCGATAAAATTTTCTGCATGGGAATGTCCTCCATCTGAAATACAGGTATAAATACGATACTTTTACTTTGATAACACAAAGACTGGAGCCAGGCAAGCAAAAAACCGGAAACAGCAAAAAACCGGAAAAAACCGGAACGATGCAGGTTCGATAGGTTTGAGCTTGTCCATCAGGCCGACCTCTTGTAAAGTCAAAGGTGTTTTCTGAAAAATCAAACTTACTTGGCAACATTTCTACGGACACGCAATATGCCGAACACACCGGAAACCAACCTTGCGCTGCTGGATAATTTCGATCTGGACATTCGTTTAAAAGCACTGCAACAGGCCCGCACCGGCGCCGGATTGATGCCCCCGCCCGCCGGCGCGCCCCGCACCAACATGCACCTGCATTCCTTTTTTTCATTCAATACCAACGGCAGTTCACCCTGCCGTCTGGCGTGGGAGGCGGCCACGGCCGGGCTGTTCGCCGCCGGCCTGTGTGATTTCGACGTTCTGGACGGCTTGGAGGAATTTCTGGCGGCCGGAACGATCCTGCATCTGAGGGTCACCGCCAACCTGGAAACCCGCGCCTTTTTCCGTGAATACGCCGAGCTGGACGTCAATTCCCCGGGCGAACCGGGCGTCACCTACATTATGGGCGGCGGTTTTGCCCGGGTGCCGGATCCTGCGACAGAGGCCGGCAGGGTGCTGGCGCAATACCGGCAACAGGCGCAGGCACGCAATCACACGCTGGTGGAGCGCATCAACCGTGCCCTGCCGGAAATTGCGTTGGATTACGATCGCCAGGTTGTTCCGCTGACACCCGCCGGCGCGCCTACCGAGCGGCACATTGTACGCGCTTATCGCCGGCAAGCGCAACAGGTGTTCCCGGATGAGGCCGCGCACCGGCAGTTCTGGTCGCGCATTGCCGGCCAACCGGCAGCCCAGCTGTCCGACCGACTGGCCTCAACGGCGGCCATGGAGGAATTCATCCGCGCGCTGCTGATCAAATCCGGCGGCATCGCTTATGAACAGCCGGGGCCGCATTCATTCCCGCCGGTGGACGATTTCATCAACTGGGTCCGGGACTGCGGAGCGCTGCCCATGATTACCTGGCTGGACGGCACCAGCGCCGGGGAAAGCGACGCGGCGGCCATGCTGGAATGCCTCCGCGCCAAGGGCGCCTGCGCCCTGAACATCATTCCCGACCGCAACCACAACATTGCCGACCCTGATTTGCGTTCGCGCAAGATTGCCAAACTTGATGAAATCGTGCAGCTGGCGGCGGCCATGCATCTGCCGGTGCAAATCGGCACTGAAATGAACAAGGCCGGGCAACCCTTCGTGGACGACCCGGATTGCGAAGCGCTGCGTACGCATGCCCCGCAATTCCTCTCCGGCGCCGCCATCATGGTGGGCCACACCATCCTGGCCCGCTATGCCGAGTTCCCTTACAACAGCGCGGCCGCCAGGGTCGAATTCGGCGGCGATCTGCGTCGGCGCAATGCCTTTTTTGAAGCAGTCGGCCACCTGCCGGCGCCGGACACGGTCCTGGCGCAAAAGCTGGCTGATGCCGGACCGGAACGCGCCATGAACCTCATCCGCGACGCCGTCCAACAAGGCTGCTGGACCGGTTGACGCCGAACTATTGCTTCGCCTTCCCGGACTGCTCCAGCCGGGCCAGCCTGTCTTCCAGCGCCGTGACCTTTTCCCTGAGTTCCGGCAGGCGCATGGTCATGGCGTGGATCTTGACGCTTTTCTCATAAGGCGCGGCGGGGCCGCCCAGCACGAAGGTCTTGGAGGGAATGTTTTTGGAAACACCGGACTGGGCGCCGACCATGACATCGGAACCGATTGTCAGGTGTCCGGCCACCCCCACCTGGCCCGCCAGAATAGTGCGCTCACCGATTATGGTACTGCCGGCGATGCCGACCTGGGCAATAATCACGGCATTATCGCCGATGATGACGTTGTGGGCAATCTGCACCAGGTTGTCGACCTTCACGCCGTTGCCGATGCGGGTCTGGCCGAATCGCGCCCGATCAACCATGACATTGGCGCCGAGTTCCACATCATCGCCGATGATCACGATGCCGATCTGCGGAATCTTGCGGCGGGCGGCGCCTTCCTGCACGTAACCGAAGCCGTCGCTGCCGATCACCGTCCCGTTATGCAGAATGCACCGGCTGCCGATGCGGCAATATTCGCGAATGGAAACATGGGGATAAAGCCGGCAGTCCGCGCCGATCTGCACACCATGCCCGATGTAGCAGCCGGCGGATACCACCGTGCGCGGGCCGACGCAGGCGCCTTCTTCAATCACGCAGAAAGGACCGACCGCGGCATCGGGCGCCACCTGGGCCGCCGGCGATATAACGGCCGTTTCATGCACTCCCTGGAGCGGCGGCACAGGCGGCGGCGCGAACCAGGGCGCGGCCATGGCAAAGGCCTTGTCGGGATTACGCACCCGGATCAGGGCCGCGGAACAGGGCCGGTTCCAATCCTCGGGCACGAGCACCGCCGCGGCGCGGGTGGCGGCGGCGGCGGCGGCATATTGCGGATTGGCCACAAAGGTCAGTTGATGCGGCTCGGCCTCGCGAATGCCGGCCAGGCCGCTGACCTGCACCCGGCCGTCGCCCTCCAATGCACCATCTAGTTTTCGGGCTACTTCCGCCAGAGTCATGATGGTTTGCATGGGCCTACTCCTTGGCTTTACCGCGGTTCAGAATGGCAAGGATTGTTTCCGTCAAATCCAGGGCGTCATCGGAATAAACCACCGCTTCCACGCCGTTAAGCGTTTTCCCGGAACTGTCGAGCACCAGCGTGAACCCATTGCGGCGGGCATAATCGGCAATGACGGCACGGATTTTGTCGCGGCCCTCCGCACTCAGCGACGGATCCCGGGCTTCCGCCTCCAGTGTTTCAAGATCGCGCTGCCGCGCGCGGACCTCCAACGCCAGCTTTTCCCGGCGGGCCTCCAGGGTCGCCGCCCGGGCCTTGAGTCCTTCATTAAAGGTAGTGGTGCGGTGGTATTCGTCGAACAGACGCTCCATGGACACGCAGGCGAGCTTGAGCTCGGCGGCCGCCGCCGCGCCGGCCAGCAGGCTCACGCACAAAACGGCAAGAATGTTTTTCAACCACATATTACCTCCCTGGCGGGCATAACCCGCATTTGTTGTTCAACCTCAGAACCCATAACCCAACCAGAAGTTGAAACGCGCCGATGTACGCGCAACATCCCCGCTGACTTCCAGGGGCCAGGCGTAATCCAATCTGATGGGAAACCCGGGAATGTTCAGCCGCAGGCCGATGCCGACGTCGGAATTATATTCCTCATTCATCTCGTAGGCATCCAACCAGACATTACCCAGTTCGTAGAAAAACGCCAGTCGCAGCACCTGGCGCGTAAGCGGCACGGTATATTCCGCTGCCGCCAGGGCGGCGGTCTTGCCGCCGATGGGCTCGCCTTCCTCGTAGGGACTCACATAACGGTACTTGAAGCCGCGCAGGGTGCGCGCCCCGCCCAGGAACAGCCGGTCGAAAAGCCTGACGTCATCATCATCGCCATACTCCTGCACCACCGCCGCCCAGCCGCGCAGGTTGAAGACATGACCGAACCAGAGCGGGAAATACACCGAATAATCCGCCTCCAAGCCGTACATGTCGGTGTCAAACCCCAGCGGTCCGCCTGAAACCCGCGCCGCCAGGGTATTGCGCACGCCGCTGGTCGGCACGAACATGTTGTCGCGCGTATCGTGAATAAAAGTCAATTTGAGCGAGCTGACGGTGCGCGCGCCGGCCTCGTTCTTGATCCGCTGGACGGCATCATCGGAAATATTGTAGATGGTGATTTCCTCCAGACTGTAGCGCAGATTGGCGCGGTGGAAATATCCGCGCAGTGGCTTGCCCAGCGTCACCGCGGCGCCCAGACGTTCCTCGTTGTAGTAATCACTCAAATTGCTGCGGGTAGTGTTGTACAGATCCAGCCCCAGCGACAACTTGCGGTCGAGAAACCAGGGTTCGACAAAGGAGATCAGATAATCCTGCATGGCCGTGCCCACCTGGGCGCGCAGCCGCAGTTTCTGTCCGCCACCGATGAAATGGGGCCAGCCCAAAAGATCAAAATTGCCCTGGGACAACTCGGCAAAGCCGATGACTTCATCCACACTGGAATAGCCGGCGCCCACCATGAACTGGCCCGTGCGCGACTCCTCCACCTCGTACACCAGGTCGTCACTGAAAGGTTCGCGGGTCTCGCGCGGATAACTGGCGACCTTGGAAAAGTACCCCAGATTCTGCAGGATGCGCTCGCTGCGGCGCACCCGGACCATGTCGTACAGCTCGCCGGGATAGACCAGCAACTCGCGCCGGATAACCTTGTCCTTGGTGCGGGTGTTGCCGCGGATATCGATGTAACGGATGTTTACCACATCACCCTCGCTGAGTCGACCTCCAGGTCGTCCTGATTATAGACACCGCGCTTGGTCAGAAAGGAAAACATATGCCACAGGCGCGGACGCACCACCGCCTCAAGCTGCTCGGGCGGCACCGACTGCTCCGCCACCACTTCCCGTTGTTGCAGGCCCAGGCGCCAGCGTTCGCGCCAACCCGGCGGCTGATAGGTATTCCCTGAAAAAGATACCTTGCGCAGACTGGCCCGTTGCCCCTCAGTGACCCGGTAAACAACCTTGGCAAAACCGCTGTCCGGATCGGTATCAATCGACCAGTCGGCCTGCACATCCGGGTAAAAACGCTTATGGTACTCCTCGAGCACCTTGCGGGAGCGTAGATTCATGATGGCATCATCCACGGCATCGCCCGGCTCCAATTCCAGCCAGTTGCGCACCCGCCGTTCGCTGACGCCTTCAGCGCCTTCAATGGTCACGGGCCCTTGCAAACGCGGACGCACCGCCAGGCGATAGACCAGCGCGTATCCGTCATCCAGGCGCTGCAGCTCCGTATCCACAAAGGAGAAGCGGCCGGTGGCCAGCAGGCTGCGCACATCACGGGAAATCCGCCGGGGATCCAACTGATCGCCCTCGCGCGATTGCGTCGCGGCCAGCACAAAATCCCGATCCTGAAACCGGATCCCCACCGCTTCAACCTTGATTTCATTGATCAGTTCCGCGCCCGGGCTTGGCCGCGCCAGCAGCAGTACGAGCAATACCGGCAGCAGCATGCGCCATCCGTCTGTGTTATTCATAAATTTCATTGATCAACGATCCTCCGCCGGCGCCATTTCGTCACGATACATGCCGCCCGTGGCCATGTTTTCAAAGCGCATGATTTCCTCTCGAAACACCAGGTGAATTTCACCGGTGGGGCCGTTGCGTTGCTTGGCTATGTCCAGGATGGCCTCATTGGAAGACTCCCCGGCCGACTCCGCGTCATCCGTGTACTTGGAGGGACGCCGCAGCATGCAGACCACATCCGCATCCTGTTCAATGGAACCGGAATCGCGCAAGTCAGCCAACCGCGGCTTACCGGCACGGTCCCTGGTTTCCGGCGCGCGGTTCAACTGGCTGAGCACCAGGACCGGCACCTTCAGCTCCTTGGCCATGTTCTTGATCGACCCGGAAATGTGGGCGATCTCGATCTGGCGGCCTTCGCGGCGGTGCGACTCGGAATGCAACAACTGCAGGTAATCGATCACAATCAGCTCGATGTTGTGTTTGCGTTTCATGCGGCGCGCCCGGGCGCGCAACTCCATGATATCCAGCCCGCCGGTGTCATCCAGGAAAATAGGGGCTTTCTTCAGTATGTCGGCCGCCTGCATCAGCAACCCGTGGTTGGCGGCCGTCAGGTACCCGGACGCAATCCGATGCGCGGGAATACGCGCATGGCTGCCCAGCATGCGCATGATCAATTGTTCTGATGACATTTCCAGGCTGAAGATGCCCACCGGGCGCGGGTTGTGATCGGCATGACCCAGCGCCACGTTTTCCACGATGTTCATAGCCAGCGAGGTTTTACCCATGGAGGGCCGGGCCGCCAGCACGATCATCTCCTGCTTATGCATGCCCAGGATTTTTTCATCCAGATCGCGAAACCCGGTGGGAACGCCGCTGATACCCTTTTTGAGATCCAGGATATTATTGATGGTCTCCACCGAGGCATCGACGGCGACGGGCCAGGGCATCATGGTGCCATGGCGTCCCTCTGAAATTTCGAAAAAATCCTGCTCGACCTTGGCCAGGATGGCGTCGGCAGTCTCCTCGGAAGTGTAACATGTGTTTTCAGACAGGTGTGCGCACTCGACGATGCGCCGCAGCAGGTGCAGCTGCCGCACAATGTCCACATAATACTCGGCATGCGCCGCCGTGGGCGTTGCGTCCAGTAGCTGATTGAGGTAAGTGATGCCGCCGACATTATCCAGGCGGCCGGCAGCGCTCAGACGCTCAGCCAGGGTCAGCACATCCACGGGGCGCGCGTCCCGGGACATGCTTAACATGGTCTCGAAAATCAGCTGGTGGGCCTGCAGATAGAAGGATTCCGGCGCGAGCTGTTTTTCCACGCAGAAGTCCAGCACCTTCTGCCAGTCCAGCAGGATGGCGCCCAGCACTCCGCGCTCGGCATCGCTGCTGAACAGCGGTCGGCGCTCCGCGCCGGTTTTCGGACGTTGGCCGCGGGCTTGACCGTTCGCGACAGGCATGCCTTATTCCCCCACAACCCAGACCTTGACGGCGGCCTCCACCTCCTGATGCAAACGGACCTTGACATCGTACACACCCAGCTCCCGTATGGGGTCGCTCAAGATGATCCGGCGCCGTTCCAGATCGAACCCCTGCGCCTTGAGCGCTTCGAGGATATCGGCCACGCTGACCGAACCGAAAATCTTTTCACCCTCGCCAACCTTCACGGTAATAGTACAGGATACCTGGGCCAGGGCTTCCGCTTTCCGGCGGGCCGCTTCCAGCTCACTCTGCTGGCGTTCCTCGCGTTCCCGGCGATTTTTCTCCAAACGGCGCAAAGCCGCTTGGTTCACCGGCACTGCCAGCTTCCGGGGAATCAGGTAATTGCGGGCATAGCCCTGATTCACCTTGACAATACTGCCTTCCAGCCCGAGGCCGTCCACATCCGCCATTAAAATCAACTCGCGCAACATATCCAAAATCCCTTTCTTTGGCGTTACCTGACCAAGCCGACCACGCGCGCCCGCCGAATGGCGCGTTTTACCTGGCGCTGCTGCTTGGTGCTCGTGCCGGAAATACGGCTGGGAATCACCTTGCCGTGCTCCGTCATGAACTTGCGCAACAACTCGTGATCCTTGTAATCAACCTGTGTGATACCCTGCAGGTAACGCGAGCGTTTCTCTTCGGCAAAAAAGCCGAAGCTGCTACGCGGTTTTTTCGCGGGTTTTTTCGTTCTTTTCACTACTGCCTCCCATGATGTTATCCGCATTGTGCCGCCTAAACCGGCAAATTTTCCATATCTTCGTCGGGCAGCGGCCGGAACCGGCGCTTTGCGGTGTTCCCCTCCGCCCGCTGCCACTGCAGGCGCGCGGCTTTAACCCGCAGACGGTTGCGCCTGCCTTGCGCGCTTTCCCACTGTTCGTACACCAGCGACCCTTCCACCAACACCGGCGCGCCTTTCTGCAGACCGGCAGCCGCCGTCTCGGCCTGGCCGCCCCAGACCACCACTCCTACAAAACAAGTCTCGTTTGCGTCCGCGCCGTCGGCCGCTCGATAATCGCGATTGACCGCCAACTGGAAATCCGCCACGGCCTGCCCGCCCGGCAGGTAACGCAGCACAGGATCACAAGTCAGATTACCATAAAGCAATACCCTGTTGATTGCCGCCATGCGCCTCCCGGCCG
This sequence comes from Lentisphaerota bacterium, assembly GCA_020201415.1. Taxonomy (GTDB): domain Bacteria; phylum Verrucomicrobiota; class Kiritimatiellia; order JAAZAB01; family JAAZAB01; genus JAIVGW01. The sequence goes on along the minus strand of JAIVGW010000062.1, from coordinate 973 downwards.
GACAGACTTTTCCGCCGGTCGCCGCAAAGCGCCCGGCTTGCGCCCTTCAAGCCTGTGCTGCGGCCGGTTCGGCCGCCACCGGCGGAGCAGTGCGGCGTTGGAAGATCTGCACCCGCAGCACATCCTCATTCAGACGGTAACGCTTACGCAACTGATCAACCGACAAAGGGTCCAACTCAAAATTGATCAATACGTATATGCCGGCATCGCTTTTTTTCATGGGCCGGGCAAACGTGGCGCGCCCCATGCGCGTTACGCCGTTGACCACACCGCCCAGTTTGGTGATTTCAGCGGTCACAACACCGGTTTTCTCCTCCAGCGCCTGATCATCCGCCTTCGGGTAAAAAATAAACATGCCTTCGTATTTCTTCACATCATCCTCCTTCATGCCGTCCGCTCAACTCTCCGCCTGTTCCCGGCGGTTATTGTATTCATTCATGGCGGCCGCCCCGCCGCCGTCCATAATCCGCAACACCGCATCCGCCGCTATCCGCACCATTCGCTTCGCCAAAGGCCGCGCCGGCGGCGGGAAGGTCGTCAAAACATGATCGACCACCCTGGCGGAGCCGGGCCGGCCCACCCCCAGGCGCACACGCACAAACTCATCACTGCCAATGCTCTGACATACGGAACGCAATCCACGATGCCCGGCATCACTGCCTGCTGGACGAATCCGAATCCGTCCCAGCGGCAAGTCGATATCGTCCAGTACCACCACCATATCCGCCGGACGGATCCCGCCGGCCCGCATCAGGCGGGCTACTGCCTGTCCGCTGTTGTTCATGTATGTCAGCGGTTGCGCCAGCCATAACTTACGCCCCTGCCAGACGGTCTGCGCCAGGCGCGCTTGAAAACGGCGGCGGGCGGGCAACTCAACCTGCAACTGCTCCGCCAGACAGTCAACCACCTCAAACCCCACGTTATGCGGCGTCCCGGCATAACGCGGCTCGGGGTTTCCCAGCCCCACCAACAA
>JAIVGW010000061.1 GCA_020201415.1 Lentisphaerota bacterium | reverse complement strand
CATTTGCCGCAGAACCCGTGCTCGCCCAGCAGGAAGCCATGATCGGTATTGATGATCAGCATGGTATCGCGCCACAGATCATGCTGGTCCATCATGTCCAGCACCTTGCCCAGGTAATGGTCGCACATACTCACCAGCGCGGCATACTCCAGGCGCACATGCCGCAAGGCATCCGATTCCACCTGGGTCGGACCGTAACTGGGCCAGTCAAACAGCGGTCCTTTATATTCATGGGGATAAAGCTGCTTGAATCGTTCCGGAGCGAAATAAGGCTCATGCGGATCGAAGGTTTCTATCTGCAGAAACCAATTGTCCTCCTGATGATGATCGCGCAGAAATTTAAGACCGTTGGCAAAGGTGACCGGCTGGGGCTGATCGGCCTCATCAGCCATGAATTTGCGGTTGACAAAATCCTGGCGGCCAAAGCTCGGCGCCACGCGGGGATTCAACGATTCGGGCATTTCCTTCACACCCAGCGCCGGCTGCCAATGGTCACCCTCCTGACCGCGTGAAAACTCCCAGGAATTGTAGCGCGTATGATAGTTGCAGCCACCCTCTTCCCAGTAATGATAATGATCGCTGACCAGGTGGGTGTAAATGCCGTTCTGCGAAAGGATTTGCGGGGTGGAATCGTCGAAGGGCTCAATCGGTCCCCACGAGCGATGCAGGAAATTATAACGGCCGGTATGCAGCTCGCGCCGGGCCGGCATACAGGCCATGCTGCCGATGAACGAGTTGTCGAAGGTAACGGTCTTTGAAGCCAGGCGTTCAAAATTAGGCGCCTTGACCCAGTCGCAGCCGTAGGGCGGCAGCATGTGCCGGTTCAAACTGTCGAACATCACCATGATGGCTTTCATTGTTCATACCTTTCAATAAATTTCAATGGACATGCCATTGTGATTGATTTAGCATAGTCCACAGGCAAAACAGTCAACACCTTACATGAAGGAAACGAGCATGTCACTGAAAATTGATGTTGACCGGGCCGGCCCGGACGAGGCCGCCATCACGCTGACCGGAGAATTGAATTCAGCCACCGCCGCCGCCTGCGACAAGGAGTTGACCACGGTTTTGGCCCCTGAGCTTAAAACCCTGATCCTGAATTTGAAACATCTCAAATACATCAGCAGCGCCGGCCTGCGGCTGGTGCTGAAGGCCCGCAAGCAACTGGAAAAACAAGGCGGCCGGCTGGCCTTGCGCCACATGTCGGCGCCGGTGGCCAAGGTCTTTGAGATCGCCGCCCTGATCCCCCCGGACGTGCAGGCTTCCCGCCGTTCGGAGGATATCTTTCTGGATGCCGTGCAACGGCGCGAAGCGGTCAGACACCACGATATTTCCGATTAACCAGAGCCAGCTTCGCCAGCGGGCATCAACCTGTCACCGACCAGGCTCCAGGCCAAAAGGCCCAGCAAGGCAACGGCGCACACGGATTTCACGGCCTGCGGCATGAGATCATGCCCCGCCACAACGGCGTTGATGCCGGTCAGGTTAAACGCATAATCCAGGGCCAGACCACAGGCCAACGCCATGCCGGCCACCCACAGCCGGGGAACGCGGGCGGCCGGTGTCGTCCGGCGCCCTGCCGTCACAGGGCCGCTCCTCCGCGGACTGCCGATCCGCCGGCACCATCCAGAATTCACGCGCCACATTCACAATTAGTTGCATGAGCAACATCCGCAATCATTGCGCCGGCCGCACGTTTTCCAGATAAACAAAGTAATCCGAATCGGCCCGCAGCAGGAGCGTGGTATTATCACCCAGAGCCTGATAGCTCTCAAGCGTCCTGAAAAACTTATAGAATTCCGGATCTTCGCCGAAAGCCTCACCGTAAATCCTGGTGGCCTGGGCATCCGCCTCACCGCGGATTTCCTCCGCGCGCCGGGCGGCTTCCGAACGGATCCGGCGCAGTTCGCGCTCCATTTCACCCAGAATTTCCTGGCTCTGCCCCTGCCCCTCGGCCCGGAAGCGTTCGGCAATTGACTGCCGCTCGGCAATCATGCGGTTTTCCACCTGGCGCTGGACAGTATCGATATAGTTTACCCGCTTGACCCGCACATCGCGCAGTTCGATACCCAGTTCCGGCATCAGCCTTTGCGCCCGCTCCAGTATTTCCTGTTCCAGCAGTTCCCGGCCCAGCGAGGGCTGCTGACTCAGATCAACATCCCCGCGCTCGGCCAGCGCCGGATCCTCCAGGGCATCGGGATCGACGCTCCAATCGCGCGACCGGATAATTTCCTCCAACTCGGTGGATGACACCATATCGCGCACCACGGAATCGATGATGTCGTCCAACCGTGTTTGGGCGCCGCGTTCGTCGCGCACACTGCGCAGGAAACGCAGCGGATCGGCAATGCGCCAGCGCGCGGTGGTGTCCACCAGCACAAACTCGCGCCCCAGAGTGGGAATCTGGGTGACATCACCGTCCCAAACCATCAGGCGCTTGTCGAACCGGCGCACTTCCTGATAGGGCATCTTGAATTTAAGCCCCGGCTTGGTGATAACCCCGCCCGTGGGCTTGCCGAACTGCAGAATGATGGCCTGCTCAGATTCATCCAGCACGAAGAGCATCGTGCCGGCTCCCAGAAGCAACAACACCAGCACTATTATTGAAATCGGTTTGATCATTTTAAAACCTCCGTACCCCTGGGATCAATGTTCATCAATGGTAACGGCCCGGTCTGGCCCTCCTGGACCACCAGGATCCGGCCGACTTTCGGCAATACCGTATTCAGGGCCTCCAGATACAGCCGCACCCGGGTCACCTCCCGGGCCTGCCGGTATTCTTCCAGCACCGAACTGAACCGCGCGCTCTCACCCATGGCCCGGTTAATCCTTTCGGTGGCATACCCTTCCGCCTGGGCAATCAACCCCAGGGCGGTGCCCTTGGCCCGCGGAATTTCCTGGTTGACCCGCTTCCGGGCCTCGTTGATGGTGCGCTCGCGCTCCTGGCGCGCTTCATTGACTTCGTTGAAGGCCGGTTGAACGCGCGGCGGCGGGACCACATCCTGCAACTCCACGGTTATGACATGGATGCCGGCGTCATAATTCTCCAGAATCAACTGAATTTCATCGCGCGCCTGCGACTGCATATCAACACGCGCCACGGTCAGCACCTCCGAACCCAGTCGATTGCCAACTACCCGGCGCATGACCGATTCGGAAATATCCCGCAAAGTGCTTGTGGCATCACGCAGATTGTATAGGAATTTCACCGGATCGCTGATGCGATACTGCACCACCCATTCCAGATCGATGACATTGAGGTCCCCCGTCAACATCAGGGACTCATCCTCAAATTTGCCGGCGCTGTAGCGTGTCCGACCCTGGGTGACATCGGCGGTACGGAAACCGAACTCCTGTTTCAGAACCCGCTCCGTGGCCACGCGCTGCACCTGATCGATGCCGAAGGGGATTTTGTAACGCAGGCCGGGGTCGGCGATGTGGCGCACGGCGCCAAAACGCTTAACCACCGCCCGTTCTTCAGGCTGGACCTGGTAAAGCCCGGTGAACAGCCCCAGCAAAACCAACACCAGCAGTAAACCGCCGATTATCAGCGGCTTATAAGCCGCCAACTGCCGCGGGAACTGTATGTCCTGTTGTATCATGATCAGCCTCCTGTATGCTCAAAATGGCGGCAATTTACTTCGCTTGGCGCCACCAAATTATATTGTACCGGCCCTGCAGGAACAAATGCAAGGGAATTCATCCTATTAGTTCATTTTGATTCACGGCTGCGTCATTCTCGGCGGCTCGCCCTACCCACGGTAAATGCTTATGAAATGGTAGGGCGAGGTCTCCGACCGAGCCGTCTTGCCCGAGAATGACGCAGCCCTGCATTTTGATTGCGCCGATGGCGGGCGCCTGTTATTATTTTCATCCAAAAGTGAATTATGCTTGAAAGGACGGATAAGATGAGCGAACAACCGGAGACACCGCCGCCGGAGTGGAATCTCGAAGACTGGGAATCGGTTTTAACCATCAACGTGGGGATATCCTTCGCCTGCCGCCAGTGCGGCAACCTGGTGATGGTGACCAGGGGCGGAGTGGGCATCATGGAATTGGTCTGCTGCGGGCGCCCCATGGAAAAGATCGATCTGCCGACTGCGGAGGCCAGCCATGCCGGTTGACGCCAAACCCAAGGGCGCCCTTTACCGCTGTCCGGTCTGCGGAGCTGAAATTATTCTGCTGGCGCCCTGTCCCGGCTATTTTGAGCCGCACTGCTGCAACCGGCCCATGCTCCAGCAACCGCGCCAGATTAAATTCTACCGCTGTGACGTCTGCCAGGCCGAAATCGCCGTGCTCAAGGAAAAATACGGGGAATTCGCACCACGCTGCTGCGGCCACCCCATGCA
>JAIVGW010000060.1 GCA_020201415.1 Lentisphaerota bacterium | reverse complement strand
GTCGTCATCATGGATGCCGTCTGAAACAGGGCATGCCGGATTTGCGCAGGCAGGGGGCCCGCCAGACCGTGCACCACCAACAGACCGGCGATTGCCGCGGAAATCATCAAAAACAGCCCGATATACCAGCGAAACTCCTCGTGCTCGATATAAGCCCGCCGCCGGCCGCAGAGGGCATGGTAATGCAGCACGAAATTGACCCCGGCCAGCAGCATGAAAAAAATCAACACAATTTCTATCATCGGACTCTGGTAGCCCATAACCCCCTGGTCATGCGTGGAGAACCCCCCGGTGGCCATCACCGTCAGGGCGTGGCAGAGGGCGTCAAAAGGCGACATTCCGGCGGCCATCAAGCAAAACGCCGCCACAGCCGTCAGCAGGAGATAAACCCACCACAGCAGCTTGGCCGTGGCCCGCACACGCGGCTGGATCCGCTCCATCTCCGGCCCCGGCACCTCGGCCTTGAACAACTGTACGGCGCCGAACCCCAGCAGCGGCATGACGGCCAGCGACAACAGGACGATCCCCATGCCCCCCAGCCATTGGATCATGGAACGCCAAAGCAAAAGACCCCGGGATAAAGTGGAAACCTGCGCCAACACCGTGGCGCCCGTCGTGGTATAACCGGAAACAGATTCAAAAACGGCACTGGTGAACGATCCGAAATGCCCGCTGAAATAAAACGGCAAGGCGCCAAACAACGAGCACAGGCACCAGACCAGCGCAACCAGCAAAAAACCCTCGCGCACCCGGAGCTCCCCGGTCAGCCCCCTGAACCGCCACAGCAGCAGACCGGAAAACGACATTCCGATCAAAAGGCTCCAGGCGAACTCCGACCACCCGTCCCCCTCCACGACCGCCAGCAAAAGCGGCGGCAGCATGAACAGGCAAAGAAAAAGGTTAACACCACCCAGCAACTTGAAAATCAAACGGATATTCATCTAACCTGCTTAATTCATCCACCGCCCAGCATATCTTCTACCTTGGTAATATGCCGCTGCGGTGAAATAACCGCAATTCGATCTCCAGCCAGCACCGTCACACGACCGTCCGGAATGATCGTTTCGCCGCCGGCCCGTTGCAGCGCCAGCACCAGGGTGCCACGCGGCATGCGCACCTCGCTCAAAGGCCGGCCGATGATCCGGGAACCGGCAGGCACCAGAGCTTCAATGACTTCCATGCCGTACTGTTCAAAGACAATCACCGACGCGATATTCCCCGCCCGCACATGCTCGAGGAATTTACCGACGGCCACCTGCTGCGGCATGACCACCGTATCAATCCCCATGCGTTGCACCAGCGGCGCCAGATGTCCACGATGCAGCGCCGCCACGCCCAGCCGGATCCCGAAGGACTTGGCATACAACACGGCAATCAGATTGTCCTCCTGGTCGCCCGTCACGGCCACAAAAGCATCCGAGTTCGCAATTTTTTCCTCGTCGAAAATATCCGGATCCGATGGTTCGCCACAAAGCACCAGCACCGACGGCAACTGATCGGCCAGGCGGGCGGCACGGCGCTCATCCGGCTCGATAATTTTCACATCAATGTCATGTTTATCCAGCATCTCCGCCAGATAAAGGCCGATGCGGCCGCCGCCGAATATCGTTACATTGCGCATCGGTTTCAATCTTGGCTGGGAAACAAACAAGGTCAACACCTCCGAAAGACGGTCTGCCGGCGTCGCCAGATACAGGGTATTGCCGGTCTTCAACACATCGGTGGCCGCGGGCACACCGGCCACACCGTCATGCACCAGCATCGCAATTAAAAAAGGCAAACCCCGCTCCGCGCGTTCCCGTCCAACCGCAACCAGGTTCCAGCCGTTGGCCGGCGAATCCGCTTTAACCGGCAAGCTTACCAGAACCACCTGGCCTTTAAAAAACCAATTCACATCCGTGGTGGCTGGACATCGGATCACATCCAATATTTTCCGGGCGCACAATTCCTCCGGATGCACCACGGCATGGACCAAAGGCGGATCATCGGTCAGCAAATGTCCGTACATGCGGGTGTCTATCTGGCGGATACGCGCCACACGCCGAATCTCGGGCGCCAGCCTTGCCGCAAACATGCAGGCGGTTATGTTGGTTTCATCGCTGTTCGTCACGGCCAGCAACAGATGGGCGTTCTCCAGACCGGCGCGCAACAGAACTTCCGGATCAGCAGCGTTGCCGCGCACCACCTGGATATCGTTCTCGTCTTCGTCAATTTGATCCGCGCGCGCGGGATCGGACTCCACCAGGATAACCGCGCGATTTTCACGACTCAGACTCAACGCCGTATGATAGCCGATTTCACCGGCGCCCAGAATAATGATATTCATTACAATTTTTCCTTCCGTGAATGCTGGAATAAACTGGCGCTTTCGATGTTATGGCAGGGCAGGCATTCCTGATGTATTGGAGATTTCAGTTCGGTCGCTAAGATGTCGGCGTATATCTCTCCGTGCTTGTGATACACGCATGACTCCAAAGCCGCAGCTCCGCAGATAGTCATCAGAGTTCAACCTCCGCGAAGTACACATCGGCAGGCAGATGATCGGGAATCGGTGACGCGCAAACGCCCAGGATGTACGCATGTTGCGAATAGTAGCTCAGGCATATGCGTCCTTCGGGATCTTTAATGAACCCCGGGTAGGAACAGTCGCCAAAAGCCGGCAAGCGCAGCACGGGTTCAAGGTTATTGCGCGTTAAGCGCCAAATACTGAGACTCGCACCTTCGTAGGGTGCGTCCAAAATGCCTTCACTGGCGGGATTGCTCCGTCCGGCGACATAGAGGCTGCCTGCATGTTCCAGGATAATCGGCGCGTGTACCATGGGGCGCATATCCATGGTTTCCCATGCGGTGTACGGGGCCTGGGCGGAAGCGAAAACGCTGTATGATCCCTTGACCGTGCGCGAGACAATCCATGCTTCGTGGTCGTCACGCCAATAGATGTCGCTCTCGTTGAGTCCGTCCCCCACCCGGGCAATCGTGGTCCAGGACAAGAGGTCGTCGCTTATGGCAAGGTCGAGCTGGTGCGGCTTAATATTCCCGCTCCACGAGTCACTGAGATTCTGTATCAAACCATAATATTTCCCGCCATGCCGGCGAACGCGCCATAACCACATATTCTTTTCAAGGATTGGAAGAGGCGTTTCCCAATCATGACCGTTGGAGGAAAAGGTTATATACTGCTGGATTGGCTTATAGCGTTGACTGCCATTCGCTTTTATGGTTCCTGCGCCTTCGGTCCAGGAAGGAAAATACATGGCCATACGATCATCGCTAAGAGGCAAAAGCTTCGGATCGCGCACATCGCCTCTGGTGCGGGACGTGGCGATTTCGGTGAAGCGGAAGCGATCATGCGATAATGCCAAAACTGTGCGGGCATCCATTGACACATGCCCGGCCCCTTTGCGGTATCCCACCCAGTAGGCGCCCTGCCAGTACTGCAGGTCAGTGAACCCGTTGTGCATGCCATCGCGAACGACCGTAGCTTGTCTCAAAATCCTGGCCATTGATCTGCTCCTTATCTTTTCCCCATGCGTCGCCGTGAACAAGTCATGCATCCGACGCTTCGGGAGCCGCACTCAGCGGGGTTTCCGCATTCGTTTCTGCATGCGATTACCGAGATTGATGTAGGTCGCTTGACCATTTGCGTATTCCTTTCTGCTTCTTGCCGAACGTCCGCGAGTGATGCGCCTTGAAATCAGCGCCGTCTGCGGCTCGGATTTCAAGGTCGCTGTCCAATCGTCGTGTTGGGTATTCTCTGTTTTATCTTTCTGATCGATCAGTTCCTATATCCGTTTTTATCTCTCCGGCCTTCTGAAGACCGTATTTTGTGAGAACGGGACCAATCAATTCAAAGAAAATACAAGTAGCGGTAACTGTCGTAATGACGGTATTCCCTATTTCCGCGCCTCGGATTCCAAGGCTTGTAAATTCTTGTTTTACGATCAGTGAAAGACCGATAGCAACCCCCGCCTGACTGAGTATTCCCATTCCGAGATACTTCCTAATCTTCGGTTCCGCCCGGCCAATGGTAGCGCCGAGAGCTGCTCCTCCCATAAGACCGGTGCTTCTACTGACAATGTAAATGATGCCAAGCAGACCGAGAGAGGGAAGCGCGGCAACGTGAAGGTGGGCGCCGGCAAGGACGAAGAACTGAACGAACAATAGTGGCATCACATTTGAAAGCTCTTCCTCTATTTTTCCAATTAAGCTGTTCGACTGTGTATTCACAATGATAAAGCCGGTCACCATATTGGTGAGGATCAAGGAAATATGCAGCGATGCGCTGATCCCCGCGGAAATAAATACCATTGCGAACAAAAGAATGAATATATCTCTCTTGTTTGATAAGCGTCGCCCTAGAAACAC
>JAIVGW010000059.1 GCA_020201415.1 Lentisphaerota bacterium | reverse complement strand
TCTTTAAGCAGCATATCATCAGCAATGCACCGGAAGTCACCGGTCCGTAATTCTTGCGGACCGGCCACCGCCAATATCGGCGGCCCCAAACCGCTGACATAACGCAATACCAAGATGTTTTCACCCTGCTCCAACGCGACCGTCAGCAGACGATCGGCCACCGTCGGCGGGTAATTGGAATCATTGGCCTCCGGCTTTTCCAGCAGCGGCTGGCCGTTCAACCAGGCATCCAGCCAACAGTCCCAGCCCAGTCCCAAAGTCGCTTCGCCGGCCCGGTCCGCCTGCAATACCAGGTAGACATACGCCGTCTTTTCCAGATTGTCCGGCGGCCCGCCAAACATCTCCTGAAAATCAAACTGGCCGCGCAACGGGGTGACCTTTCGCGGCAATATCTTAGCCCCATTCACCACCAGTTGATCCGGCACCCTGCGCAAATTTTCATCGGCGACGGCGGGATCACTGCGCCGAAACGGCGCAAACACCGTCCAATATGCCGGCAATATCACATCGCCCTTGATTCCTGACATAGCGTCACTTGCGACTAATAATAAGCTTTCGGTCACCTGCGCTCCTTCATCAGACTGTCGAACATGGCCTGATCAGCCGTAAACGCCGCGGCATCCGCACCCACGCGTATTATTTCCATTTTCTCAATGCGATCACCCTGTTGCACGGCGTCAACCACATCCTGCCCCTCCAGCACTCGACCGAAAACCGTATGGCGACCATCCAGCCAAGGCGTCGCCTTGTGCGTAATGAAAAACTGGCTACCGTTGGTGCCGGGACCGGCATTAGCCATCGAAAGCACACCTGCGCCATCATGCCGCAGCGACGGCACAATTTCATCACGAAATTGATAGCCCGGCCCGCCGGTCCCCGTGCCTTGGGGACAGCCGCCCTGAATCATGAAACCGGGAATGACGCGGTGAAAAACCAGGCCATCGTAAAACGGCTGCCCGGAACGCGTCTGGGTTTTGATGCCGCCTTCCGCCAGGCCGGCAAAATTACAGACTGTTAGAGGCGTCAACTCAAACTCCAACCGACACAGGATTTCTCCGCGTGAGGTATTAAAACGCGCATAAAGTCCATCAGGCAATCCGATGGTTTTTTCTTCAGACATGGCAGCATCCTCCTCGACTTTGGTTGTAATTAATTCCCCTTCAACAGCACGATCGGACGCATCCGCTCCCGCTGTTTTCCCGCCAACAGCCGCTGAACGGGGCAAGGCACATCCTGACGCAAACAATAACATCAACGGCACAAAGACCAAACCCATACATTTCTTAGACAATCGCCACCTCCCTAACCTGCTTTGTTCACCCTTTGGAGTGCGGTGGCTCGACACCGCTTTTCTTCTCTCCGTCTCCCCACTCCGCATATATCGCTCCGAACATCTTGTTAACTTCGCCGCGCAAAAGGGATATCATCCAGACGCGCATCGGGATTGCGTTCAACAAAATAATTCATATTCCATTCATCAGGAAACAGCAGCACCCAACGCCCGGCTGCATCCCGGGCCAGGCGCGCCTCCATTGGCACAAGCAGAGACTGCGGATCGATCTCCGGATCAAGCCAGCGGGTCACCGTCCACGGCGCTTTTTCCAAACGCGATGCCGCGCCATATTCACTCTCCAGCCGGTACTGGACAATTTCCAATTGCAGAGGGCCCACCGCGCCCAATAAGGTTGTTTTACGCACGGCATCCGGCAATTCGTAGGCCTGTACCACCCCCTCCTGCAACAACTGCTCCAGGCCGGCCCGAAAACGCTTGAAATCAGCCGGCACCGGATTTTCCAAAAAGGCGAAACACTCCGGCGCAAAGCAGGGCAGTTCATCATAAACAATCGATGAATCTGACGTTAACGTATCCCCAATGGCAAATTGTGCGCTACCGACAATCCCCACCACATCACCCGGATAGGCCTCTTCCACCGTCTGGCGTTCACGGCCAAACAACTTGGCGGCATTGGATAGCCGCAATGTCTTACCAGTACGCGCAAGCGTTACGTTCATATCTCTCTCAAACTTACCGGAGACCACGCGGACAAAGGCTATCCGATCACGGTGCCGCGGATCCATGTTGGCCTGGATTTTAAAAACGAACCCGGAAAATTGGGGATGTTCCGGCTCTACCACGCCATGTAATCCCAGACGGGCCGTCGGTGGCGATGAATATTCCAAAAAGCCGTCCAGCAGTAATTGCACGCCAAAATTATTCAGGGCACTGCCGAAATATACCGGAGTCATTCGTCCGGCCAGTACCGCCGCCGCATCCAAGTCCGCGCCGGCGCCCTCCAGCATTTCCACTTCCTCGCAAACGTGTTGGTAGGTCGTGGCATCCAACTGCTCACGCAGAAATTGATCTTCCAGGCCACAGGTTGAAACCGGCGCGCGATAGGCGCCACCCACGGTGCGCTCATACATATGCGCCATCCGCGTTTGTCTATCCCAAACCCCCTTAAAATCAAAACCGGTGCCCAGCGGCCAGTTCATGGGATAAGCCGCAAGCCCTAGAACGCGTTCCAACTCATCCAGTAATTCCAGAGGATCCAGCGTTGGCCGATCCATTTTGTTCATGAACGTGAAAATCGGTACTCCACGATGACGGCAGACCTCGAACAGCTTGCGCGTCTGGCTTTCAATACCCTTGCCGGCATCGATCACCATCACCGCCGCGTCAACCGCCGTCAAGACCCTGTAGGTATCCTCCGAGAAATCACGATGTCCGGGCGTATCAAGCAGATTGATACGAAACCCGTTATAATCAAACTGCAACACCGTGGAACTGATCGAAATCCCGCGTTTTTTCTCCAACTCCATCCAATCGGAAGTCGTGGACCTTTGATTCTTGCGCGCTTTGACCGAGCCGGCCAGGTGCAAGGCTCCGCCATACAGCAGGAATTTTTCCGTCAAAGTCGTCTTGCCCGCATCAGGATGAGATACGATGGCAAAAGTCCGGCGCCGGGCAATTTCCTGGCGCATAATACGGTTTACAGGTATCTGTGGCAAATCACTCATACTCTTTATATAGCGCCCGGCTTGGAATAAAGCGGGACCGAACCTCTCAGTTCGGTCCCCGTTAACAATCTCAAACGCGCAGTTCCGCTGATCAACGACGCGTCCGCAATATTTTCAAGGCCTTGTCCACCGAAGCATTCTCATGCACCAGCGCGCAAATGGCCCGCATCATGCGCGCCGGATTGGCATGACCAAAGGCATTCCGTCCGACAGCCACGCCGCTGCCGCCGGCCTCCAGTGAATCCTTGATGATCTTCAAAAGCATTTTTTCATCAGTGATTTTTTCGCCGCCGGCGATCACCACGGGAATAGGGCAGCCATCGACGACCTTGGCAAACGACTTGGGCGATCCCGTATAAGTCACCTTCACCAGATCCGCACCGAGTTCAGCGGCAATGCGCGCGGCATGCCGGACTCCTTCCGGGTCGTTCTCCGCCTTGATTTTATTACCACGGGCATACATCATCGCCACCAGCGGCATGCCCCATTCCATGCACTTCACCGCCACCTTGCCAAGATCCTGCAGCATGAGCGCCTCATTCTCAGCGCCGATATTGATATGAACACTGACGCCATCAGCTCCGAATTTCAGTGAATTCTCCACCGTATTCACCAAAACCTTGGCATTCGGATCGGGGCTCCAGACCGTGCTGCCGGAGAGGTGCAGAATCAGTCCGATATCCTTGCCATGACGCCGATGGCCATGCAGCGGCAAACCCAGATGTCCCAACACGGCATTGGCGCCGCCCTCGGCCACCGCATTGACCATATCGCGCATATTTTCTATACCGGGTATCGGCCCGACCGTAACACCATGATCCATCGGCACGATCACCGTACGGCCGGTCTCGCGATTAATAATCCGTTCCAACCGTATAAACTTGCCAGGCATTGCCGACATAACCACCTCCCGTCAAAATTTTGCAAACAACCTTTTTATCTTTGCAAAACCCCCATAGCACGTCAACTTAAAATTAGGGGTCAGTCCTTCAAATAAGCAATAACAGTATTATTTCTGATACAATTTCATCTCCAATTCGGCAATTCGACGCGCCAGTTCGCTATCGGCCATCATCGCCTGTTCCACCTTTTTAATCTGATACGTCACCCCCGATCCGACTTGAATTCCCAGCATTCCAGCACAATCCCGACGTGTAAGCCCTGCATGAGTAACCAGTAATTTGGCAGCAACACCTTTCCACAACCAATGCCGTTTGCGCCTCAATGAATTCAGCATCATTTTCTGCAATTCCAGTTTCCACAAACCTCCGGTAAAGCGCTAATTTACCGCGCCCTTTACCACCAACCAATGCCAGCATTGGATCATAGTCAACCCATTTAAGACGTTGAGCCAGCCCGATATAACTGCGATAACTGCTCCATTCGTAGCCCTTCAAAGCAGCAATTTTGTCGGCAAGACTGTCACCTTTGCGCAATGCCACTTTTACGGGATTCAAATGCACATACCGACTCAGTTTCAAGAGGTACTCATTTCCTTCCACCAATTTAGCTCCATACCTGCCTTGAGTTAAATGTCCATGAAGGTCGTGCCTCAGGTTGTAACAGACAGTGTAAGATGTCAGGACCGAATGCATGAATCGGCCAAGGTTAGCCTTAGGGGTTTCCAAAACAAGGTGTAAGTGATTTTCCATTAAGCAAAACAGGTACAACCTGACAGAATATGTTTCTACGGCTCTGGCCAATCTTTCACAAAGCAACTCGCGATCACGCTGATCAAGAAAAATACACTGCCGGGCATTACCCCGCACTGTCACATGATAGATCGCGCCGGCATATTCGATTCTGAGTTGACGTGGCATATAATCAAAATGTTGAATGAATTATAAAGACGGGAGGTTCTGCTTATTACTTACGACAAAATGTTAATATTTAGCCGGAAATAGTCAAGCTTATTTGATCTTTGAAGGACTGACCCCTAATTGGAGATTGCCAGATGGCAAGAAGGCAATTATTCTACTAGGTTGACTGGAGAAATATGTTGCAAACAATGACAAATTTCTTGAAGTATCCGGCGGTCTTCGTTGTGGCAGGCATTATTTGCCTGATCGCGCTGAAGATGGCAGGGCGCATTGCGCCTTTAATGGGCCTGCTGGACGTGCCCCGTGATCGCC
>JAIVGW010000297.1 GCA_020201415.1 Lentisphaerota bacterium | reverse complement strand
ATGGGGGGGGCCATCGGGCTGGCTGTGACCGTCGTTGCCAACCCCATTCTGTACCGGCACGGCATTCTGGCCAACTGGCGCCCCGGGATGGATGTAATTGACACGGCCTTCATCAATAATATTGACGTATATCTGTCATTCGGTATTGGCTTGACCTTTGCCATCACCTTGATCAGCTTGGGGAATGCCCTGCGTCCGGCTATTCGCGCCTTGCGCAAACACATGGGCCGCAGAAAGGCTCTTGACGGCAGTCTGGCGGTTGACCGACAGCCCGGCGCATGGCGGAAATTATTTATCAATAACCCGAAACGTGGTGATTTCTCCATATTCATCGCTCTCGGGATTTATGCCACCACCTGTGCCACCTGGATCGGTATTTCGGCCTGGCTGATCGACGGTTTCCCCTGGCGCTTCTTCATCGGTTACGCCATCTTTTTCACACCGGTGATTTCTTATGCCACTGCCAAACTGGAAGGTCTGGTGGGGCAGGCCGTATCAATTCCCATGATTCGTGAAGCAACATATATTTTAAGCGGTTACCGCGGGGTGCAGATCTGGTTCACACCGATTCCCTATCCCGATTACGGAAGGGCCACGGTCAGCTTCCGTATTCTGGAACTCACCGGCACCAAGATTAAAAGCAAGGTAAAGACTCAGTTGGTGACCATCCCGGTTATTATCATTGCTTCACTGATCTTTTCGCAACTGCTTTGGAGCATGGCGCCGGTGCCGTCGGATGTCTATCCTTTTGCCCAAAAGATGTGGGATTTGATGGCCAAGAACATGTGTCTGACTTACAGCTCAACCATGGAAGGCGGTTCGCTGTTCTTTGAAGCCTTTAAGTTGAATGTAGTCGGTTGGGGCTTGGGCGCCGGCGTGGTAACCTATGTGTTGTTGACCTTGCTGGGGTTGCCGACGCTTTTGGTTTTCGGTGTCGTGCGCGGTTTGGGACAGACCACGCCCGCGGGAATTCCTCTGGAATTTATTGGGGCGCTGCTGGGCCGTTTCTATTTCCGCAAACGATTTGGTGATCGATGGATGAAATTCACGCCGGTCATGCTGGCGGGGTATGCTTGCGGTATGGGGCTGGTGGCAATGGTCGGTATGGCCTTCGCCATTTTGAACAGGATGATGTCGCCGTTAATATTCTGATGATATTAAGATATGAAAGATAACCGTATTACATTACGCGCAGTGGTGGTGGGGGCGTTTTTTGCGGCCTTGTTTGCTGCAATTTCGATCTACACCAGTAGTCATCTGTCAATTATTATGACGGCCACCCAGATCCCGGTGCTGCCTTATCTGTTGCTGATCCTGACGGTGTTTCTGCTGAATCCCCTGCTGCGGCTGGTGCGTTTCGTCCGTGCTTTCAGCCTGTCGGAATTGATGATCATATTCATTATGGGCATGGTTTCCGCCGGCATCCCGAATTTCGGCATGGTGGAAATGCTGCTGCCGATGGTTGGCAGTCTTTCAAGCCGCGAGTGGAATAATCCCCAGTCGGAATGGAATCGTTACATTGTGCCCTATGTCAATGATGCGTATTTCATCTCTGTTCCCGGGACCCAGCAGGCGGCGGCGGATTACTACAAATTGCGCGACAAGCAGGTGCTCATGGAGCGTATCCATAACGCCGCCACACGCGTGATCACCCGCCGGGCCGCGGCGGCGGAAATTGCGGAACGCCTGCAGCAGATGGAGAGCGATGTCGGTGAAAGTCCCTCGCGTGCCCAGACCCTGGCACTACGCCGTCTGCGGCTGGAACGCGAGAATGTCCGCAATGAGATTGCCGGCATTGAATCCCTATGGAGTGAATTGGCGCAAACGCCTGATGGCCAGTTGGATTTAAATGAAGTTCTGGCCGAGTATCCCGCATTGATTAAATCGCAACAACAATTGGTCGCGGTTGCCCAAGCAAAATTGGATGATAAGGAGCAGCAGGCTTTCAAGAAAGTTGAACTGTACCGCCGCGGGCTACCGCGCGGTATGAATGCTTATCCCGGGATATTACCGCTGCCGCAGGACGATGCGACTTCTTATTTCAACCGTTTGCGTCGGCTGCGCGATGGACGGCGTTCACTGGAACTGCTGCAGGAAGCGCGCGACACCGAACATGATGAAGCCGTACAGCGCATGTTGGCCGAGGCCGAAAGGGAACTGGCATCGTTGACCAATGCCGAGATCTATGAGACACGCATGGAATTGGCGCGCCAGGAGGATGCCTTGCTGCTGGAGCAGTATCGCAAATTGGATGCCGAATTGCTGGAACTTAATACCCGCCGTCGGCAGGCCGAGCGTCGCGAGGCCGCTGAACTCAACCGCGGTGTTAGAGCCATAATGCGGTCCATTGAGCGGGTTGTCAGGGCGCGACAGGAACTGCACGAGGATCAGCAACGCTGGTTGCGTGAATTTGATGCTGCCAATAATGTGAAGCAATTGACCGACGGTATTGCCGCGCTGCGGGTGGATTGGGAACAGGGCAGTTTGGATCGATCAAGCTTGCGCTCCGCCATCAATGCCATGATTCCCGCCTTTGCCAAGGCTGACATTTCACTGCGCCGTTATTTTGTCGGAGAGATTCCCTGGGGGCATTGGGCGCGTCCGCTTGGCCGCTGGGCATTACTGATAGTCATGACTTATGTGGCGATCATGTCTTTGAATGTCTTGATTTTCCGGCAATGGGCGCATAATGAGATGATCATTTACCCGCTGGCCGAATTGCCGAAATCCCTGGTCAATTCGAGTCACGGAGGCATTCCGGACGTGTTTCGCAACGGTTTGTTCTGGGCGGGATTAACCATATCCGGCTTGGTGATGGGCTGGAATCTGCTGTGTATGTCGCAATTCGTGCCTGGATTGACGCCGTTTGATCTGCGTAATGCCTGGTCTACTTATGTGTCAGGGACGCCATTCCGGATTCTTAGCGGGATGCGTTCGGAAGTGTTTTTTACAATGATCGGCCTGGCTTTCCTTATTCCGAAAAATGTGTCGTTTTCCCTGTGGTTTTTCTTTGTTTTATACATGGCACAGTTGGTTTTGCTCGACTGGTCTGGCATCATGGAGCGTGAAGGGTCGGCCCAGTGGTGGTACCTGGCCAATGTGCGTTCATCGCAGGGTGCCGGGGCAATGTTTGTTTTTGCCGCCGTGATCTTCTTCAAATGCCGCCGTTACATCCTCTGTGCATTAACGCCTGGCGTGTTACGCGGTCTTGAGGATTCCGAGCAAAAGGAGTTGCGGCTGGCGTCGATCGCCTTTCTCGCGGCATCCCTGGGGATTGTGATGCAGATGTGGTTGGATATGGGCGCCCATCTGTTGCATTCGATTTACTTCTACATCATGTTGATTTTGATGACTCTGGCCATCATCCGGGTCATGGTGGAAGGCGGGTTGCCGGCGCTGCAGACCTGGATCACGCCGGTGCATGTTTTGAGGGCCTTTTTCGGTTTGCATGCGAAACATTCAGTAGTCCCTCTTTTCACGCCGCTGATGCTTTATTGCGGGGTGCTGTTCCTGGATCTGAAGAATTTCATCGCACCGGCTATGGCCAATGCCATAAAACTGCGCGACGATTTTCACATGCGCCGCGGTGTGTTCCACATTTCGGTGATCGTGGCCATTCTGTTGGCGGCGGCGGTGGCCGGGATTACATCCTTGTTAATGAGTTATGACCGCGGCGCCGACGCGATGTCTAATTTCTTCTACGTCAGTCAGCCCCGTAACGCTTTCGATACCATTACATCCATGACCAAGAATCCTCCCGAGGCATCAATGTCCAGCGGCATGTGGATGCTGGGGGGTGGGGCTTTTACGGGGCTGCTGATTTTCATGCGCCAGTTCATATTCTGGGTGCCGCATCCCATCGGCATGGTCATGCTGGTCAATCCGATCATGCGCGCCTATTGGTTTTCGATATTTCTGGGCTGGCTGGCCAATACCGCCGTCACCAAGTACGGCCATAAGGAAACTTATTCACGGGCGACGGGGCTCTTTATCGGGCTGGTGGTGGGGGAACTGCTGATTGTACTGCTGTCCACCATTATTTCCATGATAACCGGTGAAAATGTGTTGATTGATCTTAACCGAAACTGAAAACAAGGATGCCGATATGTCTTCCGAAACGCATGGCTTGATCCCGGAACAGTCGCGTGTGCCATGGGGCGTGGCTTTTGCCGTAAGTTGGGGCAGCCTCTGCCGCCGTTTTTTACGTTCGCTGATTACCATGCTGGGGGTGGTGCTGGGCATCGCATTTTTGGCCTACATGCTGGTTAATGATAGAATTGTTTCCGCCCTGTTGGCAATGCAGGATGACACGGTGAACATCCTGCTGCAACGATCCGGTGTGGACATCCTGGCTGATCGCGCCACCGATACGATGATGATTCTGCTGCTGGTGCTGTCGTTGCTGACCTGCCT
>JAIVGW010000058.1:6391-7709 GCA_020201415.1 Lentisphaerota bacterium | reverse complement strand
GGATGGACTGGAGATTGGCGCCCTGCACAATCCCCTGCCGGTTTCACCCGGCACCCATGTAAAATACGTCGACCGCATGAGTGTGGCCGAACTCCGCCGGCAATACCCGGAATTCAACAACCAGAAACTTAAACTGACCGAACCTGACATCATCGACGACGGCGAAACCCTGGCCACCATTCCGGATGACTCTCAGGATTTTTTGATTGCCAACCATTTTCTGGAACATTGCCAAAACCCCATGCTGGCCCTGCAAAATATGCTGCGCGTATTGCGGCCACAAGGCGTGCTCTATCTGGCCGTCCCTGATATGCGTGCTTCCTTCGACCGGAACCGGCCCGTGACCCCGCTGCTACACCTCGAACGCGACTATCGCGAAGGACCGGAATGGTCGCGCCGGCCGGCCTTCGAGGAATATGTGCGGCTGGTGGACAAGATCATCGACCCTGAAAAAGCGCGTCGCCAGGTGGAGGACTATCTGAATATCAATTACTCAATACATTATCATGCCTGGACTGAAACCGAAATCATGGAGATACTGGTTTATTTGCGGCGTAAATTGAATCTTGAATTCACCATTGAATTATTCTGCCGGCGCGGACCCGAAATTATCATGATTCTGCGGCGCAATTGAAATGGCCGCAGGGACCGGCTTATCCGTCCGCCGCCGCGACATGTGCGCTCTATGCAATCCGCGATTGAAAACTTCACGATATACTTAGAGCAAAATCTTGTGCTGCTTTTCCCGGCATGATTAAAAAAAACACTGATTCCAAATTCAGACCTCAATAATGGAATGATCTGCAATTCTAACATAGTCACCCTGATCTTCTCGGGCCTGCTGGTCTCCGGTATATTTCACGCCCAAAGCCAAGCAATGGTTGCCGGCAAAACTGTTCCGGTTGAAAACATGTCCGCTGACGTAGCCGGCGGGGATGCGCAATTACAGCCGGAATGTTATTGGACGATGATCAATATTAACGCCATTGCCAATGGGGATGCGCACCTGATTGGGGATAGGATCACGTCCAAGGCTGTCTTGATTGACACCGGTTCTGCGGCTGCCGCCGAGCTGATTTTATTACCTTATCTGCGGGCGCACCGGATTACGGAACTCGCGGCTGTATTGATAACACATCCTCATGATGATCATTACGGGGGGCTGTTGGCGCTGCTGGATTCCAGCATCCGCATCGGTCGGATTTACATGTCGACCGCACCATCGGCATGGCTGGAGCGGGAGCGGCATGCGCATGCGATCGAGGAACTGGCTGCCATCATTTGCCGGGCCGCCGAGCATGATATTCCGGTTATGGAG
>JAIVGW010000058.1:0-6300 GCA_020201415.1 Lentisphaerota bacterium | reverse complement strand
GCCTGGGACGTTTTGGAAATAGCGCCCGGATTTGTCCTGGAAAAAATATGCGCCATGACCGCCGATCAGTTGACGGAACTGGGGTTTCACCCAGATGTGAACGAATTGTCGCTGGTGGCCCGATTGCGGCATGGGTCGACCACAGCGTTGTTGACCGGAGACTTAAACAAGGCGCTTGGCCGTCATTTATTGGCAACGGTCCCGGAGGCGCTCAGATGCGAAATCTTAAAGGTTCCCCACCATGGCGCCGAAAGCATGGCGGACAACGAGTTTTTCCGTCATGCGGCGCCGGTCGATGCGCTCGTTTCCGTACCCTCCGGAATATGGGCCACGGAACGTTGCCGCCGCACCCGCGATATTCTGGCGGAACTAAAAACCAGGATTTGGGTCTCCGGTGTACATGGGCATGTGACGGTTGCGTTTCATAAACGGGGATATGACATTTTACCGGAGACACCGGCCATGAGTTTTTCCGAATGGCTGCGCCATCGAATGCGGCCGATGGAGGCGACGGACTCGTCCGGCGCTTCCTTGAAACTGCGCGCCAATGACAACGCAACGGAACTCGTCATTGGATATGCCACACGGCTGGATGTGACACTGTCCGTGTGTCCGGGACCACTTGCAAATACTTCGGCTGATTGGTGGATCACATGCCATCGGAACGGTCAGGATGACGGGTATCTGTTGGACGGAAGCATGCACTGGCTGACTGCCGTCGACGGAACCGTTGACACACCGACCTATCAGGGACCCTTGGTGCCGGTGGACACCGTTCCCGTTTGGTCTTCCAAGGCCGGTTACCTGGTTACCAAGTCTGTGGATGAGGTGTTTGGGCAACTCCACAATACGCATCAGCCGCGTAGAACCATCGCAGAGATGCAGGCGGCCGTTGCAAAACAGATCAGGAGTCGGAAGCAATGATCGCGGTTGACACTAATGTCATAGTGCGTTTTCTCGTTCGAGACGATGAGAAACAGGCCGAAACTGTTCGTCGGCGCCTCAAGCAAGCCGAGATCAACCGAGAGCGTTTGCTCATCCCGTTGCTTGTGGTGCTGGAGACGATTTGGGTGCTCGAAAGCGCATACGACAAGACAAGATCTGAGATAGTGAACTCAATTCGGGACATGCGACAGATGTCTGTGTTTGATTTTGAGGACGAAGATGTTGTTGATCGTTGGCTTGCGGATGGAGGCGACGCCAAAGCAGACCTTGCCGATATTCTCATTGCGCATGCAGCTCAAGCCGCAGGCTGCGAAAATGGCATTACCTTCGACAAGGGCGCCGCCAAACTCCCGTTTTTCAAGCTTTTGAGATAAAATGAACGAATGTAAAAAAAGCCGATGGGGTTATGTTGCAGTGACCTGCCTACTTAATCTGCTTTTCCTGTTTGTCGGCCTGCAATGGGTTTTTTTGATTCCCTACAACCGCGCGCCGGATGAAAACAACCATTTTCGTTACAGCGTTCGTTTGATCATGGAAAATCACCGCCTGCCGGTCGCCGGTGTGGATGATGTCGAATGCTTCCGCAACGCCGCCTCCAGTTACAACAAGTTCCCCGCACTCAATTATCTTACAGCCGCCATGGGCGCCGGCATAGCCGGGCGCTGGGGAGATGCGCGGGCTTACCTGGGCGCGCGCATGGTCTCGCTGGTATGGGGACTGCTGTTTTTGAATTTTCTGCTGGCGGCCGCCTGGCGGTTATCGCACCGTTGCCTGCCGTCCTTTATGGCTGTGGGCACGGTGGTCCTGATTCCCCAGGTAATCTTTATCTCCAGTTACGTCAATGCCGATGCCTTCGCCCTGGCCGTATCCGGACTGTTGGCCTGGAGCGTGGCACGCCTGCTGCAGGATACATCCCGCTCAAACATCTGGCTTTTTTGCTATAATTGCTCCGCACCTCTCGTGGCAGGCGCTGATCGAGCTGGTAAGGCGTGGTTTTTTCAACAATTCACTGAGTTTCTTCTATGCACGCTTCGGCTATGGTGAAGTCGCGCTCAGTCAGGTTGCCTACGCCATACTGAAGTTCATAGCCCCATCCGTGGCCCTGCTTTTCACCGCCGCCGCCTGGTGCACACGCGACCGCACTGTGCGCGGCGCTTTGCTTTGGCTGATCGGCATGGCGCTGACCAATCTCGGGCTCTTCGTGATTTATGCTGTTTGTTATGATTATCAACCACAGGGCCGCTATTTGTTCCCCATGTTGGCGCCGGCGGCTGTCTGGATGGCCTGGGCCATGGGACGCCACACATCGCTGTTGAAGTTTGCCACCCCCTTTCTGTTGCTTAATGGCTGGTTGCTGTGGCGATCATACTGGCTATTGCAATCAACCTATGCTCCCTGATAAACCATGAACAACAGCAACCTGATATCCGTTGTCATTCCGGCCTACAATCATGAACAATATGTGGGCGCGGCGATCAATAGTGTTTTGCGCCAGTCTTATGGCAACCTTGAATTAATTATCGTGGATGACGGTTCCACCGACGGTACTCCGGACGTAATTGGCGGATTCCAGGATCCGCGTATTCGCGCCGTCCGCCAGTCAAATCAGGACGCCTACAACGCCATCAATAACGGCATGCAAATGGCCCGGGGCAGCCACATCGCCATCCTCAATTCCGACGACCTGTACCATCCCGATCGACTGGAGACCCTGATCAACATTTGCGACCAGGCCGACGCTGCCTGTGTTTTTACGCAAATACGCCCGATTGGCGCGGACGGACATCCCCTGGCGGAGGATCATCCCTGGACTGCCTGGCACGAGGATAATCGTAAATACTATTTCCAGTGCCGCGATCTCTACACCGCGTTTTTGAGGGCCAATCTCATGGTCAGCACTTCCAATTTATTCATCAACGCCGAATTGGCCCGGCAAGTGGGCAGTTTTGCCCCCCTGCGCTATCTACACGACTATGATTACATTTTCCGCGCCATGCTGGCGGCGCCCGGCCGGGTGCTTTATCTGCATGACCGGACACTTATGGATTATCGACTGCATGGCAGTAATACGATCAGCCGGGGAGCGGTAATGGCCCGCGAGGAGGATCAGGCATTAATTTTAAAATACATGCTGGCGGGCCTGCCGGAAGCCTGGCGCGCCAGGGCGGAGACCGCCGCGCGGCGTCTGTTGGCGCTGGAACGTGAATTGCAGGTCGAACGTTACCGCCTGGCCCATCCCTGGCGCTGGCGGCTTGGGCGACTGGCGTCCCGGCTGCTTGAAAAACTCAACAATAACGGTTGATGTTATTACCTGGATTTTGCAGTATGAGAATCTTCACCGGCATCCAGTCCCTGTCCACCGCGGTCCGTCAAGCCGCGCGGCAGGATTGCGCTCTGGTCACGTTTGATCTTTTTGACACGCTCCTGCTTAGGCTGGTAAGCAGGCCGGACCAGATCAAGGCCCCTGTAGCCCGATATATTGCCGCCCGCGCCGCGGGATGCGGCATCCGGATTGATTGGCGCCGGATATTGCAACTGCGGCTGGAGTTGGAGCAGCGCCAGCGTGCGTTAAATGTTTCCCGGCAGCTTGACCGCGAGGCGGTTTATCCTGTTTTCATGGATGAATTGCTGAGGGTTATTTTTGGTGATAGCCACTCCGCAGGATTGTTGAAGGATGTGACTGATCTGGAGTTGCGCCTGGAATGCGCCATTCTTCGCCCAAGGCATATTCTGCTTGAATTACTGCGGGAATTGCGGCAATGCGGCAAACGTATCTGGATTTTGTCCGACACTTATCTTCCCTCATCCCACCTTGCCGTCATTCTCCAATCAACAGGATTGCGGGCCATGATCGACGGCGTAACTTCTTCTGCCGATGAATGCCGGACCAAGGCCTCCGGCGCCGCGTTCCAGCGGCTGGCTGATAAACTCGGAATAGGTCCGGAACGCTGGTTGCACGTAGGAGATAACATTTTTGCCGACGGACGACAGCCGACGGCCTTCGGTATCCGCGCCTTTGTGCTGCGTGACGCCGGGGAATTCCGCCGTCACATGTCCAACCGGGCGCTGGCCGGGATCGCGCATATCCTGCCGCAGGCCCGCGGCGCCTTATGGCGCCGTCTGGCGCAACCGCTGCATGGCGCAAACATGGAAATACGCTGGCGCATAGGGCATGATTTTTTCGGTCCTCTGGCAGCCTCCTTTGTGCTCCACATTGCCGAGCAGGCCCGGTCACGCAATCTTTCCAGGGTGTATTTTTTTTCGCGTGAGGGGGAAGTACTGATGAATATCTGGCAGAAGGCCGCCCCCTTCTGGTTTCCTGACGGCTCCGCGCCCGAAGCGCGTTATCTCAAGGTCAGCCGTGCGGCTTTGGCCCCGGCGACCTGCGCGCATCAGGGACTCACCCGCCGTAACGCCGGTCTGGTTCTGCTGGCCCCCGGCCGGCGCACCCTGCTGGATGTGTGCCGCTTTTTCGGGCTCAATCCTGACACGCTGCAACATCATTTTGCGCGTTACCGTCTGCAATCAGATAGCCCCCTCAAACAAAACCTGCCTGCATTTTATAAACTTCTGCTGGACCGGGACTTTCAAAACACAGTACGTGAGCAAACGGCCGAACGCGGTCGTCTGGTCGAAAACTATCTGCGCCAGGAAGGACTGCTCGACCTGTCGGCCGCCGCCGTGGTCGACATCGGCTGGCTGGGCACCATTCAGCGTTTTTTAAATGAGTCTATAGCCCATCACCCGCAAAAACCGCAACTGCATGGATTTCTGATGGGGTTTACCGGAGGCCCTTTCTGGCCCCGGGATCCCGGCAATATTATTGAAGGATTTCTTCATGATGCGCGACGCGGATGCCTGTCGGCGCCGGCCTTTACCTGTGCTCCGCAGGTATTTGAAGAGGCTTTCCGTGCGCCAAGCCCGGGGATTGCCGGATACCGGTCAGCCAATGGAAGGGTTGAACCAATTGAAACCGCTATTGACGACCCATCCCGTTCCCTGGAGCAGGAGCAGGATCTGGTTGCCGCGCCAATCCTTGCGGGGATGTTGGATTTTGCCGGGCGCGCCGCACCACTTGCAACCATCCTTGATTATTCCTCCGATGATCTTCATCCATGGTTGCGGCTGTTGCTGATGCGTCGGATGCTTTTCCCCCGTACCAGCGAAGTAGTCGCAATGCGCCCCCGGCATCACTGTGATCCCTGCCGGAGTGCTGCTGATGCGCCGCGCCTGCTGTCAATCCCGCGCACAGGTGTCTGGGGGCTGTCCCCTGCCTGGTTGCGTTGGATCCCCGGATTGCGCCTGTTCAGCTGCTGCCTGCAAATGTCGGCGGCGTTTCTGGCCCAGCGCCGACGTCTCAGCGCGTTTGATCCACCGTAGGGTGTAAGACAAATATCCTGATATGATGGAGGCTCTTGCAAAACCCCACGGGTGCGTTCATCTTCGGCTCACCGAGACGGTTCGCCCTACCCGTTGCGGCAGCAATCCGGGAAGGTAGAAGGGCGAGGCGTCTCGCCGAGCCGCTGGGGTTTTGCAAGAACCTCATATATCTGTCAAAATACCCAATATTCAGAGAAATCCTGACACATATCAAAATTTCTGTCCGACATCCCACCGTAAACCGTGCGGTGAATTTTGCTTCGTTTTTTTGCGTGCTGGCTGTACAATCCAACGGAATGACAGCCATAATGTATTTTCTAAAACTGCCCTGGTTGCTGCTAGTCACGCTCTGGCGGCATGGTGTGCCGGCTACGCTGGCCGTGATTTACGACGTCGTAGTGCGTCGGCGTATGGCTCCGGGAATTCGGTTCCCCCATGAATCCCCATCCAACGCATCGGCATACCTGCCGCTGCTGAAGTTCCGTCCGCGGATATCAATCATCATGCCGGTTTACAATTCACGCTGGCTGGCCCAGGCGTCGGATACCGTATTGAAACAGTCATACGACAATCTGGAACTGGTTCTGGTGGATGACTGTTCCACCGATCCGCAGACTCTGTCTGAATTACAACAACTATCTCAGCAGGAAAAGGTCATTTTACTGAAGACCGATAAAAACCTGGGTATCAGCGGCGCCACCAATCTGGGTTTGGCCCGGGCCTCGGGAGAGTTTATCGGTTTCATGGATCATGACGACCTGTTGCACCATGATGCCCTGGCATTGCTGGTGCGCGCGCTTAATCAAGGGGTGACCGCCGACGTGTTTTTCACCGATGAAGCGCGCATGGATCAGCGCGGTTTCGTCAATGCCTTGATGCGCAAAAGTCTGCCGTCTTTGGACCTGCTGCTATCCTGTAATGCCGTACTGCACTTCTGCGTTGTCAGCCGTCAAGCCCTGGAGCGTCTTGGTCAGC
>JAIVGW010000057.1:12683-14210 GCA_020201415.1 Lentisphaerota bacterium | reverse complement strand
CCCCAGATGTTCTCGTAGAAACAATGGCATGAAGGGGAACACACCGCAAGCCATCAGGAAAATTCCATTACCCGCCAGATACCTGCGGAAATTGGTATTACGCAAGGCGGCGAGGATTTCCGCCAAGGGCGCCTGTCGGACGACCGGCGGCGCCGGGCGCCCGCCGCGCACCGCGCTCAGCGCCCAGAGTCCGATAATGTTAAAAACAATACCCAGGGCTATCAATGTCCGGAAGCCGGTCACCCCGCCCACCCCCCGCAAGGTCCAGACCGCCGCCCCGGATGTGGCAAACGCCACAATACCGCACACGATACCATTGACGGCATAGACCTTGCCGCGGGTACGGTCCGGCAGCATTTCCTTTTCCCAGGGAAAAAAACCGGTGTCACCGATGGCGCGACAAAGCGCAAATGCGGCAATCATCAGCGCCGCGGCCAGAAACACCCCGCGCGGTCCCAGCAGAGAGCTCAGCCACGGCAAAAACAAAAGTCCGGAAATAAACACCGTGCGCATGACCGAGATGGAGATGAAAATGCGCTTCGGCCCGTGCCGCGCTACAACCCCTACAAACAGCAGTGAAAAGATGGCGAGAAAATGCGGCACGGCCAGCAACGCGCCAATTTGCGACTTGCTCAATCCCAGCGCGTCCATGTACATCGGAAACACCGGACCGAACAAAGTCAGGAGAAAAAAAGCAACCACACAACCCTGGAAAATATAAAACCAGGGAAAGTAGTTACTTTTGGAGGATGAGTGAAACAGTTTGGCAGACATGGCAAAACAACGCTCCCGGTATTGGCTGTTACGGCGTCATTCTGCCACAACTTTCATAAATAACAAGAAATTCCAGATGAGTCTTCCGCAGCATCTGTGGGTCGTTAATTGTCATATAATCACGCAACTTGCTGATATTCTATACGTTATAATCTTAAAACAGTGCTGTGTTTCCTGTAACCATACTGTTACGTCCTGCCGGGAGAAAAAAAGCTCAACACGGCACGGAAACACGGAGACTCCACCGCAGGCGGATCTGCCTGTGGCAGATAACAATCTGGAGATGTTGTCATATTTGAGGCCGACGTTCCGCTGACCTCAAATTTGACAAAAATGTCTGGGGTTCTTGCAAAACCCTTGCGGTAGGGACGGATCTCCGAGCCGTCCGCGGACGTTTCGGAGAAACGTCCCTACCAGTAATCGGGAAGGCGAGAGGTTTTGCAAGAGGCTCGCCTGTATAATGGAGAAAAAAAGAGGTTTTCCGCCGCAGGCGGATCTGCCTGTGGCACGACACAACACCATCCGTTTCAGCCCCTGTTTGAGAGTCGGAACACTGAATAATTTGATTGTTTCCTCCTCCTGCTCCCATGACACATCGTTGTTTGAATTCGCCCCGAGGCATTTTTATGCTCGGGGTGAATTCAAGCAACCTCTTCTCCGCCTGCCCGCCATAGATCCTTGGCGCAGGCGGGTGTTTCCGTGCCTGTGAATCCTTCCCAATATTACCCACAGATTCTTCGGAAGACCCATGAG
>JAIVGW010000057.1:0-12586 GCA_020201415.1 Lentisphaerota bacterium | reverse complement strand
GAGTGGTGGCGCGCACGGCTTCATCAGGAATTTCCGCGGTCAGGGTGTCGGCCAGTTCCACATCCTGCAGCGCCCGCGCACTGGCGGCGGCCGCAGTCAGCGCCATGGATTTCTGAAAATCAGTGATGGTGCCTTCCGTCAGTGAACGATAGAGCTCGATGGCTTCAGCGTGTTTTTTTGAGCGCGCCAGGGCCGCGGCCTGATTATACACATTGATAAAATCTCCTGTTTCGGCGGCATCGAAACTGGTCGAGTGACCGCGGAACATGCGACCGAACCGGATCGGCACATGTACATGATCCGTGCCGGTAGGCGAAAAGGCCGTGTCTTCACGCGCATCACCCCTGATGCGTTGACGATGGATATTGATGTGCCAGGGCATAGCGGGAATCGGTTTACTGCCGATCACTTCGTGCAGAGGATCGTTTTCATCAATGGTGACCGGTAGGCGTATTTCGATAATCCAACGGTCATCGGCCACGGTAGTGGCTACCTCGCATTGCGAGTCCCAGTTATGCCAGGTGTTGGATGAGCCGGAGCGATCCTGGTCAAACACCGCGCCGGCGGGATTGACCGCAATCTGGTAGTAGGAACGCATGTCGGTCTCCAGCAGGATTTCCACCAGGTCGCCGTCCATGATGGCCGGATCACCCGAGGTTGTAGAAATTATATTGAGGGGCTCTCCGGAAATTTCCCGGCACGTTATGCCAAAATATAGATTATTGCCGCGCCAGAATGATTTGACCTGGGTGGTCAGGGTAGCAGGCCCTCCGGTCTGCATTTCGCGCAGACCGACCGTGGCCGATACCCAGCATTTTTCCCAATCCTCTTCATCCAGATGCCCGTCAATCAAGATCGGCCCGCGCACATCATTGGATTGACGTATTGTCGGAACGCTCCCGCGTTGCTGGCCCAGCAGAACGGCCTTGCGGCGCAGCCCGCTAAGAAATTGATCGATCAAATCCAGGCGCTGGGCGTAAATGCTATCGGGATCAACCTGCCGGCGGGCGTCATTAAACAACTCCAGCACGGTTGCCGCCGTCTGCTTGTCCTGCGCCGCCATCTGCCAGTTGGCTTCGCAATATTCAAAAAAGTTTTTCATGGCAGCGCCCGCCGGACCGTAAAACAACCGGCAATATTCATCAAATAAATCACGGACATCCCGCTGCGGGCCGCCCCAATACATGCGGGCGGTGAAATACACCATGAAATGATTGAATCCAATATCGCGGGTGGCAAAATCACGTGAAGCAGACAGCCAGATATCTTCACCCATGGATTGCCCCTTGGTTTCGCTGACACTGTCACCCAGCGACATCGGGGTAAAGGCCGGCAGGTACCAGCCGCGTCCGGTAAAGGGGTAATTCTCGAATATCATGAGCGGGCGGGCGGTCTTGCGCAACCAGCTTTCACGCAGTTCGCGGTGGGCTGCCTGTTCTTCCGGACGGTTGGACATGGGGCGGCGCCCCCCCACTATCATCACCAGCACGTTAGGTTCGAGTTTGTCGATATTTTCCGGCGGCCTGACAAATCGCCGTGTAACCGTCGGGCGGCATGATGGAGACGCTTTTCAGGGGATAAGTGTCGAACTGGGCGCGGGCATAGCGCACGGTATGCTCAAACAGTGATGGACTGCTGTAACAAAGCTGGTTGTTGCCGCCCGGCGTGAAACGGCGCTCGCCCCGGTAGAGGGCAAACCACTCGGGATATTTATCGAAGATTTCACGGCGATTGGTCATGGTGCTCAGACCATGGGCAATCTGCATTCCCTGGTCATCACGCAACCCCAGCCGCATTGCCCAGAGCGAAGTGTCGGGACCTAGCACCGAAAAGCGGAAATTGAACTGACGCAGGGGAAAATCAGGGTGTACGGTTTCGTCCATCCGCGGCAAGGCAAGAGATGGCATATGCGGCACCATTTCGCCGATGTCACCCGGCATATACCAGCGTACCCCCAGGCGGCGCAGCCAGTCGCAGACGGCATTATACGAGCCCCGCTCATCGAAAGCCCATATTTCCAGGTTCCGTTCAGGGCCGGGCTCAACCCCCTCCGGCAGCCCCAGGTCGGGTGGCAGACGCAGCCGATTCTTATACATACCGCCGCCGGGAACGCCCCAGATCTCCCCGGTCCGTTCTTCCCAGGCCTGCTGCAACCATCCGCTGGCAATCTGCCCGTTGTTGCGGGCCCATGGTTCCGTGGGAATAAAATCCGTGTCATCGCCGATCAAAACCATCCAATTGTCCCGAGCAACGATCCGGTAGGCGCCTTCAGTCAAACCTTCCGGATTAATCCCCAACCGGTCGGTATGTACGCTGCGGCCCACATAAATTTGAACCGGAACACCTTCCGAGGGATGAAACACTATCGGCAAACCTGTTCCGGATATTTTTTCAATATATTGGCTCAAATCATGCGCCGCCAAACGCACCGTACGTGCCGGCTGTTCGGCAATCACTATTTCCGCCCGCGGTACACCGTTATCAACCACCAGCGGACCTGGCACGGTCCTGCAGGAAGTTAGCAGAAAAAAATTAAATAAACTTAAACCGACCAGCCCATACACATTTTTTTTAGTTATTTTCATATATGCGTTTTTCTTAATGATTGGAGGGTTTTGCTTTGTCAAAACCGTTTCTGCACACTGCGGCAGAGCGGAAACTCCGCACCACCCGCACGACACGATCCTGGTCGGAGGCGTTCAGATCATTGTAGAAAGGCAGGCGCACCAGCCGATCACTGATGTCTTCAGTCACCGGGCACATTCCAGGGCGTCCGCCGAATTTCAACCCCATAGGCGCAAGGTGCAGCGGTTGGTAGTGAAAAACGCCTAAAATGCGTTCGGCGCGCAATGCGGCCAACAGGGCATCGCGCGCACGGACATCGGGCATGATCAGATGGAACATGTGGGCGGGATGATCGCAATGCGGCGGCACAGTAGGCAACCCCACCCCATGGTCCCGCGCCCAATCGTCCAATTCCCGGTGATAACGCCGCCAGATGGCCTGCCGTTTTCCAAGAATCACCTCACGCTGTTCCAACTGCGCCAGCAAGAATGCCGCCAGCAGATCTGACGGCAGGTAGCTGGACCCAAGATCAACCCAGGTGTATTTGTCCACCTGGCCCCGAAAAAACCGGCTGCGATCTGTACCCTTCTCGCGTAATATTTCCGCGCGCTCCACCAGCGCCGGATCGTTGATTAACAACGCCCCGCCCTCCCCGCAACTGAAGTTCTTGGTCTCATGAAAGCTTTGGGCCGCCATGATCCCGAATGTGCCAAGATAACGGCCGCGGTAGCGGCCAAACAGGCCATGCGCATTGTCCTCCACGACGGGAACACTGTAAGCTGCGGCCATATTCATGATCTTGTCCATCTCGCACCCCACCCCGGCATAATGCACGGGAATGATGGCGCGTGTCTGTGGCGTGATCAATTTTTCCAGCAACCGCTCATCCATGTTCAGTGTGTCCCGGCGGATATCGCAGAAGACCGGGCGGGCGCCACGCATCACGAAGGCATTCACCGTGCAAACGAAGGTGAAGGAAGGCGCAATCACTTCATCGCCCGGCGCAATATTCAACAGCAGGGCTGCCAGCTCCAGGGCATGGGTGCAGGAAGTGGTCAGGAGCGCCCGTTTAACACCCAGGGCATTCTCCAGGCAAACATGACATCGTCGTGAAAACGGCCCATCACCGGAAATATGCATTTGCTCCAGAGCCTGAGCCATGTAGTCCATCTCGCGCCCAGCCAGCGCCGGACGATTAAAAGGAATATCGCCTGGTAAAGATATATGAGACATGACGGGCCGCGGCAAACATAAAAATTAATGAGGCCAAACAATGCAGTTTTGTACAAAACTGCGGTGACAGCGTCAAGACCAATCGGGGGGTTCAATTCGCATTATGGCTGCACCCCCCGCCCACGGCGCGCTCGGAGACCGCGCCCTATCTTGAAAACCGCCGCTAACCAAAGATTAAACAGGTAGGGCGGGTTCTCCGAACACGCCGCCAACCGCAGCCCAGCTCCTGTCCGACAGCGTGTTCATCCTGGTGATTGCGTCAAAATCCTTAGCACATCCGGTTTAAAAGGCTGATGACCGGCGGCGCGATATATGTAATAACCAGCCCGCTGAGAACTGTCGCTTGGCGACTGCACTTCATCGCCGGCTTGCACCATGGCTTCAATGCGCACGATGGTGGCGTCAGGGTTGGTTTCAACGGCCTGCACCCGACCGGGTTGCGGCAATACGTAATATATTCCGGCGTTGCTGCACCGGCGGACCTCTGGGGCGGAAAAACGCCCGGTAGCTATGTCGATCACCGCCTTGAGATAGTCATAACCGGTTGATAACTCGAGTCAAAGCGGCAGGCTGGTGATGCGCAACTTCCACGAAATGCGGCGGACCGCCGGTCTGTTTGTCGGTAAACTGCAACACATGATGTTGACCCTGGAAGGAGACCGCTTCAATACTCAGTTCGCGGCCCTCCAGATACTCCTCAATTATTGCGTCACCACAGAAGGATTGCTCCCGGGCCCAAACAATGGCTGCAGGTAACGCCCGGGGAATTTCCACCAGGGTAACGCCACGGCTCCCGGAACGGTCAACCGGCTTGACAATGAGCGGAAATCTTAATGGTAAATCCTGTATGACGGATTCGGATGCCAGTTGGAAGGCCGGACCCGGAACGCCCGCGGTCAGCAGCGCCTGCCGCATGCTATGCTTGTTGCCTGTCAGGCGGGAACATTCACGGCTATTGCCAGGTAAACCCAGGGCACTCGCCAGATAATTGACGGTGGCGGCGGCCACCTCCGAGGCAATGGAAACCACCCCCACCGGACGGATACTGCGGCATTCGGCAAGAATAGCCGCACGATCTGTCACGGAAATCGGATAGTAATGATCCGCGATCTCGCGGCAGACCGCGCCTTCGCGCCAGGCAAACACGTGGGTGTCATACCCCAGTTCCATGGCCCGCCGCACCAGTGGCCGCTGCAGGTAACTGGCTCCAATGATGACCAGCTTTGATTTCATGGCAATTGATGTGCCGGCACTGCCGTAAGCGTTGACTGCTCAGATAAATCTTTTGTACAAACGGCTGCCGCGGGGAGCCCGCGCCGTGCCCTTGGCGATATAGACACTCTCATCCGGAGCATCCTCCAGCATCAACGCACCGGCGCCGACAATTACCGAATGACCGATCTTCACCCCGGGGCGAAAAGTGGCATTAAGGGACACGAAGCATCTGGGACCGAAGGAGACAAAGGCGGCAATGCAACAACCGCCGGAAATATAACAGCAATCACCCACATCGGCATTATGTCCCAGGCCGGTGTCGGTCAGGATCACCACACCATCGCCAATCCTGGTAAAAGGCTGCACTACAACTTTTTCCAGAAAAAAACAATTTTCGCCGATCCGCAGATCGTTGGGAATTAAAGCGCTGGAATGGATATAGTTTATCATGCGGTACCCCTTGGACCGCACCAGGGCAATGCGTTCGGCGCGCAAGCGGTTGAGATCATTATAACCCATAGCCACGAATACATCGTAGTCATCCGGCGGGTAATCCCGTTCCAAGGTCTCAAACGGAGCCACAGGTCTGCCTTTAAAGGATGTTTCACGTAGATAAGCCTGATCAACGGAAAAGGCCGCCACCTGGCAGGGACTGTCATGTTCCAGATAGAAAAGCACCTGCTCGGCAAAATCACCGATGCCAAAGACAACCACCGGCTTCATGAAGCATCCCCCTTCCCGTCATCCGCTGCGCCTTGACGGCAAACTTGCCTGACAATGTACTGGGGCCGCTGCTTTACCTCCGTGAAAATTTTCGCGAGATAAATACCGATTACACCGATAAAAAGAATCAGCACACCGCCCAGAAACCAGATTGAAACAATGATTGAGGCATATCCAAAAAACACACTGCGTGGAAACAACAGTTTTTTGAGGAGCATATAGAGCCCCATACCGCCGAAACAAAGCGACAGGATCAGACCCAGCATGAAGATCAGCTGCAGGGGATAAGCGGAAAAAGAAGTGATGGCGTTGGCAAAAAGTCGCAACATGCGCCAGAGGGAATAACTGGAAGGGGTCTGGCGCACCCGGCGTTGCACGGTGATGATACGCGACCGGTGCCCCAGCCAGGCCAGGTTGCCCGGCATGAACAGGTTGCGTTCATGCAGACTGCGCAGGGCCTCGACAAACCGGCGGGTCATCAGGCAGGCGGAACAGATGTTGGGTATGATGGGAGTATCCGAAAACAAGTTGAAAAGCCGGTAAAACAGATTTCCCGAAAGACGCCGGAAGACGCCGCCAGCGCGCTCGGACTGACGGGCATAGACCACGTCGCAACCGTCGGATGCCTGTGCCTGCATGAATAGATCAAGCCATTCCGGCTGATCCTCCAGGTCAACATCAATGAAAAAAACCAGATCGCCCCTAGCCTGGTGGACACCGGCAAGGGCGGCGTGGTGATGACCGAAATTGCGCGCCAGTTCAATCAGCACCACATGGGGATCACGTTTGATCAACTCCCTGACTATTGCCGCGGAATTGTCCGGCGAACCGTCATCTACAAATATCAGTTCATAGTCATCCGTGCGCGCCGCTGCCGCCCGGGTGATACGCTCGTAAAACTCGCCGACAAACGTGGCGGATTTATATAGAGTAGTTACAACGCTCAGTTTCATACAAAAAAGACATCTGTGCCGGCATCACTGCACCAGTCGGAAACCATTACCATTACGGATTACATTTTACAGGCCGGCGCGGCGGCAAGCAAACACAATCCAGCATCTGCCGACAATCACCGGCGGCGGCGCCCGCCGCGGCGTGGGTGTCGGACTTGGATGGCTTGCCCGCCGGCACGAAGTCAATCTGGCGCTTGTCGAAATCAACCCGTCCGACCTGCACCCGCACCTTGCTGCCGCGGCGAAATTCCTGACCATCCGCCGACAGGCTTTCCCGGGCCGGATTATAGCGCACAAAACCTTCCGAAATCGAGGAAACATGCATCAACCCCTGAATGCGCAATTCTACCAGTTCCACAAACATACCGAAGTTGCGCACATGCACCACCACCGCATCGTAGGGCACCGGCTTACGGGCCGCCAATTGCTGTTCCAGAAAACGGTATTTTTTGATCTCCAACAGCGATTTCTCGGCCTGCTCGGCCACCTGTTCGGTGCGCGAACAATTGGCGCCCAAAGTCTCAAGCTCACCGGCATTGTAAGGATTGCGCCGACGTTGCAGGCGTGCCGCCAGCACGCGATGGGACACCAGGTCCGGGTAACGCCGGATGGGCGAGGTGAAATGCGTGTAGTATTTCTTGGCCAGCCCGTAATGTCCCAGGGCCTGGGGTGAATAGACGGCGCGTTTCATGCTTTTAAGCACGGCCACCTTGGCGTCATATTCAAAGGGATGCCCGATCAGTTTTTTCAGGAAAGCCGCCAGGTTCGGACGCTTGGAAAGGTCGCCGGGGCGCAGCCCCATATCGGCCAACTGCGCGGCCAATTGTTCAAATTTGGCCGGATCAGGCGGCTCATGCACGCGCCGCAAAATGGCCATGCCCTGGGCGCTCAATTCACGGTCCACGGCCTCGTTGGCGGCCACCATGCACTCTTCAATCATCTGGTGTGAAATGTCATTTTCCTGGCGACGGATGTCCACAATCATGCCAGCGGGGCCCATGATGACTTCATGTTCCGGCACGTCGAGTTCCAGCGCATGATCGCGGGTGAAGCGTAACTGACGGATTTGCTGGGCCAACTTGTGAATGTGTCGAATCCTGGCAACCTGGTCGGGTGTGATACCGGCCGTTCGACAGGCTTCCGGGAGTTTGCCCTGTAAAATCTCCAGGCATTGCTCGTATGTCAGACGCAGACGCGAACGGATGATGCTGCGGGCAAAATCCGCGCGTACCGGCTGTCCGCGATCATCGAAGGTCATCCATACGGAGAAGGCCAACCGGTCGGAGTCCGGACGCAGGCTGCACAGTCCGTTGGACAACTGCTCCGGCAACATCGGCAATACCTTGTCCGGCAAATAGACACTGTTGCCGCGCAGTTTGGCCTCTTCATCCAGGGCGCTGCCAGGCTGTACAAAATGCGCCACGTCGGCAATGTGCACGCCCAGCACCCGCCGGCCGGCGTCATCGGTCTCCAGCGAAAGCGCATCGTCAAAATCACGCGCGGTAACCGGATCGACCGTAAAGACGAAATCCTGCCGCAGGTCGCGGCGCGGCCCGGGATCATCCATCAAGGCCGGCGCGTTTTCCGCTTCGCGCAGCACATCCGCCGGGAAACTTTGCGGCAGATCATAATGCTTAATGATCGCCAGGGTGTCCAGGGAGGGATCGGAGGAAGGGCCGATGACCTCTATGATCTCCGCTTCCGGACTGACATGACGATTGGGCCATTCCGTAATTTGAATTACCACCCGGTCATCGACATTGGCTCCTTTGGTTTCCGGGACGTAAAAGTTCTGGGTATAGGCCGGGTCGATCGGGACCACGTAGAAAAACTTGTTGGTGGAACGCAGCGTGCCGGTAATGGCGCGTCGCGAACGCTCCAAAATGCGGATCACCTTGCCGGTGCGGCGGACCGCGGCGCCGCTATCAAGGCGCACCACCACATTATCGCCCGGCAAAGCCGTGCCCAAATTACCGCGCGGCACGAAGATTTCACGGGAATTGTCCGAGGGCCGCACCAGCGCATCGCCGGAACGCAGAATGTCCAGTTGCCCCGGCACCAGGTCGGCCGGCTCCCCCAGCGAATAGCGATTTTGCCGCAGCCGCACGATTTCACCCTGTAACGTCATTTCATCCAAAAGCAGTTTCAGTCGTTTACGTGCTGCCCCGCGCAGTGACAGCGCAGCCGCGACCGCTCCTTCGTCCATCGGCTCGCGGGCGGATTGAAACAGCTTCAGCAGGCGTTCCCGATGATTGGCGGCATATTTTTTTATTGATTTCATGGTTATTCCGTTGTGGGATGAATTTCAAAAAACTTTAGCGGGGTGCCGGCCGGTATGTGCGCAACCCGACAGTCCCGCACCACCGCACCGCCGGGCCCGCGCGCACACCAATCTGCCAGACCGGCCAACGTCAACGACGGGCCTTCCGCAACAACTTCCACTGAGCCGTCGGCGCAATTCCGCACCCAGCCGCACAAGCCCAGGCGACGCGCCTGGTCCCGGCAGGCAAAACGGTAGCCAACGCCTTGTACCATACCTGTGACCCTAATATTTATCCGGTCATTATTCAAGTTGATTCCCACGTTGTATGCACCGGCCCCACGGCTGCGTCATTCTCGGCGGCTCGCCCGGAGGACTCGCCCTACCCACGGCTGCGTCATTCTCGGCGGCTCGCCCCCGCCTTTGGCGCGGCAAGCCGGAGGTTTACCCGCTCCTAGCGGGGACTCGCCCTACCCACGGCAAATGCTTATGAAATGGTAGGGCGAGGTCTCCGACCGAGCCGTCTTGCCCGAGAATGACGCAGCCCTGGCACCGGCCCGTGGACCGGCACCCAATTACCGTGTTCAGACCTCCGGTCCGCAAACCGGCTTTATGGTTTTGCGGGTAATGCAACGCAACCATCCGACGAAAACCGGCAGCAGGCACAACCAGGCAAACCAGTCGCCGTGCCTGGTATAAAAAGTCGGTCGCATGCCGGCGGACGGCACCATCATCGCGCGGCAGATCGCCTGAGCGGGCATCGGGTAAACCGCCGCCGGCGGCAATGCATCAATAATCCTGCCGGAAACATCGATAAAACAGGTGACGCCGGTATTGGCTGAACGTACCGCCGGCACCCTGTTCTCGATGCTGCGCAGAACACAGTGCGCCATATGCTGGCGCGACGCTGCTGAAAAATCAAACCAGGCGTCATTGGTCTGATTGACCAGCAGACGCCCGCCATTGCGCACCGAGTCCCGGGCCAGTCCCGGGATGATGTCTTCAAAACAGATCAGGGGCGCCAGCTTGATGCCGGAATCAAGTTCAAAGACCGTGGCTTCACGTCCAGGGGTAAAACTGCCGGTAATGGGCGTCAATGCCGTCAGAAACGGCAACCAGCGGGACAACGGGACATATTCCCCAAACATCACCAGATGACGCTTGGCGTAGGACGCATCCATCGAACTTTCGGTCGTCAGCAGGAATGATGAATTATAATAATACACCTCACTGTCATGAACACTGAAATCCATTGATCCGGCTATAATGGGGATCTGGTGCGGAAGCAGGATGTCCAGCACGTCCCTGGCTGCCAGGCTGTTGCGAAAAAAATCCGGCAGCACGGTTTCCGGCCATACCAGCAGGTCAGGCTGGCAATAACGCATCATTTTGAGACTGACGGCCTGTAAACGTTGATAGGTGGCCTCCGTCCACTCATCAGACCACTTTATGGTTTGCGGTATGTTGAGTTGCACCAAGCCGATCCTGACCTGACGCATGCCGGGGCGTTCAAGCTCAATTTGCTTGTGATTGCAATGATTGGCGGCAACGAAAATCAGCATGGCCAGCCCTATCAGGACCACCGACGGCCGCCAACGTCTGCGATCCGCCATTCCCAGCAGCGGCAACAGGGCTGCGGCTGGCAGCAGTACCAGAAAACCTGCCAGATACATGCCGCCCCAGGCCGCCGGAGCCAGCAGTTGGGGCTGGGCATATTGGCTGGTGGCCAGGGTATTCCAGGGGAACCCCGTAAAAAGCCGGGCGCGCATGAATTCCAACCCCGTCCAGATGGCCGGAATTACCAGAGGGAGCAGCCAATGTCTATAACGGGGCGCCACTGTCGGTGAGTGCAGCCAGACGGAGGTCAAGGCGGCAAAAAGCGCAATATAAATGGCGCAATAAGCGCTTATAATCAGCCAGCCGATCCACGATACATGCGTCAGCCAGACAAGTGACGGAAGCCATCCACACAGACCGGCCAGCAGTCCCAGGCAGGCTGACGCCCGGGGTGGCAGCTTTAAAGCGATCAGCATCAGGGGCAACAGGGCCAGCCAGGCGGCCCAGGCCCAGGCCAATGGTGGAAACGCGGCATAATAAAGCAACCCCGAGCCGACAGCCGCGCTCACACCCCACCAGGGCAGACGCGCCAGAGCCGGAATTTTACAATCCAATATACTAAAATTGAACACACGCATATGATCAGGCAAATGCCGATTATTGCAAGCCAGAAAAGCCTTTGCGCATAAACACGGAGCAAGTTTAATGTCGCAATACACCTGCACTCCGGCGATGCACGGTCGCCGCCATCTTGAATTTGAAATCACCTACCCCCTGGACATTACAGCGGGCAATGAGCGCTATCGTCTTGATGTCTGGTTTCATATACCCCGGCCATTGTTGCGATGGGATATAGGCAACGCCCGGGAATATTTTTTTGCCAACCTGCTCTCACACACGCGCTTCAAGGCTTTTGAACTTCCGCTGCGGGTGCTGTCCGACACGCATGATCAACGCAGCCCGCTGGCGCGTATTCACGCCCTGACGGAATCCGGGACGCTGCACCAGGCAGCAGCAATAGAACGCATGATCTACGAGTTGCGCATGCTGGTGAATATTTTCCAATCCCAGTTTCGCGGACAGTGCGGCGTCCTGGAACACATGCTTAAGGATGCGCAAACTCCGGAACCTGATATTGCCACAATTGTGAATCGGCTGACGGATGAGGTGGGCAAAGTTCTCTCTGTTTTTCATGCGCTAGAAACGAACATTATGTCCGCGCATACGCCGCAAGTGATCCGGTGCAATTACCGCTGGACGGACGAATCGCTCAGTGTGCGCGCCGAAAAGAATTTTTCCCGAATTCACCGCATTCTCACCACCGCGGAAATTCTCCCGCAGTTGACCGATCTCTGCCGCGACAAGATCGCCGAGCAGATCGAACATCGCCGGTCCCAGCACTACGAAACCCTGGCGCAACCTGACGATGAGCGGGCTAACGAACTCTTCAGCTATCGCGAACATCAGTTGAAAAAATGGGCGGAAAGCTCCATGTACATGAATATTACAACCAGCCGCACCCCTGATCGCATTATGCACCTACTGTTTGGCGCGGCGGCGGCCAGCGCCATGACCATGGCGGTGCTGTTGGCGCTGTTGGCGGACCGGTATTTCCATACGCGCAGCTATCCATGGGTGTTGCTGGCCGTCATAGCCTATGTCCTGAAAGACCGTACCAAGGAGCTGCTGCGTGCCTGCTCCCTGCGCTGGATGCCGCATCTGACCTACGACCGGATCCAGCACATCATCAATCCTTACACCCGGCGCAAAACCGGCAGCACCCGCGAACGCCTGACTCTGACCAACGTTGATCGCACTCCCGAGCCGGTGCAACGGTTGCGCCACAACCGCCAACATGCCTACCAATCACTCAATACGCCTGAGGATGTATTGCATTATCACAAGGACGTGAGGTTTCAGGCGGACGCCCTGCTGGCGACGGAACCGCGCCTGACGGCGCTGGCGGAAATTATCCGCCTGGACATGCGGCACTGGTTTTACCGGATGGACAAATCGGACGATCGCATCGTACACGTTGAAGACGGCCGCTTGCACACCGTCAAGGCCCGTCGCGTGTACC
>JAIVGW010000056.1 GCA_020201415.1 Lentisphaerota bacterium | reverse complement strand
TCAGTAAAACCAGCAGCAGTTTCGCCTTCATTTCAGCCCGGCCTCAACAGGATGGCGACCGCTTCCCGGGAAGAAGCCGCCTGCAGCAGACGTTCGCGTGTCCGGGGCACATTCAAGAGCTGGCTGATCTCGGCCAGGAACTGGATGTGCGGCCCCACACGGCTCAGGGGCGAGACCGTCATGATGAAAATCCGCGATGGCTCGCCGTCCATGGACTGGAAATCGATCCCCGGCGGATGAATCGCCATCACCATGGTCAGCTCCTTCACACTGTCGGTCTTGCCGTGGGGAATGGCAATACCGCACTGCATGCCGGTGGACATCTTGCTTTCACGCTGGCGTACGCATTCCAGAACCGCAGGGCGGTCGCTGATCCGGCCAATGGCCGCCATATATTCCACCATTTCCTCCAGCACCGCATCCTTGTCCGTCGCCCGCAGCCCGAGCATAATAGCTTCAGGCGTCAGCAGCTTGTTCAGTTTCATCTTTTTTGACTTTCCCCTTCGCAGCCGCGGCCTTGTTCCCGGCCTTCGGCGCGAATTCAAATTTGACCTGTCCGTCCTGCACCGCCAGAAACGCGCGGAAAGGGCGTCCCTTTTTCGAAATAAATCCTTCCAGCAAATCAGTGCGGCCGGTGGCCAGTAGTTTGCGTATTTGTTCCGGTTCAATCACCTTGCGTAAAATCGTGGCGCCGGTCCGGAAATCGCAGGTTGCCGCGGCGCCGGAAGCCTTGGCGCAAACATAGGCCCGCCGTCCGGCGAAGACTTCGTCGCCGCATTTGGGACAGCGTCCCAACGGCTGCTGCCCCGAGAAGTCTTCGGCGACATCCTCATTCTCATCCCGTCCGAAGTCGAAGTTCAACTGCCACTGATCGTTCAACCGGACCAGGGCGGAAAACACCCGGCCGCGTTGATTGCGGAAATTATCCAGCGGCCCGACTTCGCGGCGCTCAATCAACTGCTCCATTTCCTCCAGCTCGAACTGTCGGCCGGCCAGCGTCTTCCAGCAGCTGAAATCACAGGTCCGGCATTGAAATTTCTTATAGGTCTCGCATACCACGCCGCCGCATTTCGGGCAGGGCGTGCGCAGGACGCCGAAGTCACCGGGAATGGTGTCATGCTTGTAACTCTTGGCCTTGGCGACCATGGAGCGGGTCATGGCGATAATCTCGCGCATGAAACTGGCGGGGTCGAGCTGGGCGCGCTCGATCTGTTTCAATTGAAATTCCCAGTTGCCGGTCAATTCCGGCGAACACAGTTCGGGAATCGCCAGGCCGCGCAACAGGGTAATCAGGGAAAAAGCCTTGGCGGTGGGCTGCAGTTCCCGGCCCTGCCGCACAATATAGCGCTCGTAAATCAAGCCTTCGATGATCGAGGCGCGGGTGGCAGGGGTGCCCAGCCCCTTGGCCAGCATGGCTTCCCGTAACTCCTCGTCGTCCAACAACTTGCCTGCGCCCTCCATGGCTGAAAGCAGCGTGGCCTCGGAAAACCGCGGCGGCGGGCGCGTTTGGGCCTCCTTCAAATCCACATCAGTGGTCTGCACGGTTTCACCGGAGGCCACCGGCGCCATGCTCCCGCCATCCTGCACGGCGGCTTGCTTGCCGTAAACCGCCAACCAGCCGGGATTCACCAGCACCTTGCCCTCGCTCTTGAAATTTTCGCCGGCGACCCGGGTGATGCGCACGGTTACCAGGTACTCGGCGGCCGGGAAAAACACGGCCAGAAAACGCCGCGCAATCAAATCATAAATCTTGCGTTCATACTCCGGCAGGGCGCCGGGCGGCTTGACGGTGGGAATGATCGCGAAGTGATCGGAAATCTTGGCGTTGTTGAAAATGCGCCGATTGGGGCGCACCCAGCCCTGGTCAAGGATCATGCGCGCCGGCTCGGGATAGGCGGAGCCGCTTAAACTTTCCAGCACCTGCCGCACGGTATCAGGATAATCCTCCGGCAGGGCGCGCGAATCCGTACGGGGATAGGTGATCAGCTTGTACCGTTCGTAGAGGGCCTGCGCCAGTTGGAGCGTACGCCGGGCCGACAGGCCGAAGCGCGTATTGGCTTCGCGCTGCAAACTGGTCAGGTCGAACAGCAAGGGGGACAGCTGGGTGGTGGGCTTGGCATCCTCGCTGACGGTTCCGGGCTGCCCCTGGCAGCGGGCGCGGATTGCCTCGGCGCGCTCCCGGTCCCACTGGCGCTCGGCGCGCGCGTCTTCATCGTCACCCTTGCGGAAGTCCGGATCGAACCAGCGGCCGCTATAGACGCCCGCCTCCGCCTGAAAAGTGCCGTGCAACTCCCAATAGGTGCGCGGATCAAATTTCTTGATACGCTCCTCACGCTCCACCACAATCGCCAGGGTCGGTGTCTGCACCCGGCCGACGGTGGTCAGGTGGAAACCGCCCAGACGCGAATTAAAGGCCGTCATGGCGCGCGTGCCATTGATGCCCACCAGCCAATCCGACTCGGACCGGCAGACGGCGGCATTGGCCAGGGGTTCCAGTTCCACGCCCTCACGCAGGACGTCAAAGCCCTCACGAATGGCGTTGGTGGTCATGGACTGCAGCCATAGGCGGCGGATCGGTTTCCGGCAACCGGCATAGCGCACGATATGGCGAAAAATCAGTTCGCCTTCGCGGCCGGCATCACAGGCGTTGATCAGGGCGGCCACATCCTTGCGCCGGGCCAGGCGCAGCAACAGTTTCAAGCGCGCGGCGGTCTTTTCAATCGGTTGCAGATCAAAATGGTCGGGGATCACCGGCAGATTTTCCATCTTCCATTTGCCGCGTTTGGGCTCGCTGCCTTCTGTCGGAACAATTTCCAACAAATGGCCGATCGCCGAAGAGATCACATGGGATTCGTTTTCAAAATAATCCTTCTGGCGGGTGCACCCGCCCAGGGCGCGCGCGATATCGGCCGCCACGGAAGGTTTTTCAGCTATAACCAGGGCTTTGCTCATAATGCGTCGTTCTGTTGTCCCGGCGGGCAGGCAGGCGCCTGATGCAGCAAGCTGTCGCCGAGAATATCTTTTATAAAATAGCGCGGACGGGCGCGCACATCCTGGTAGGTGCGCCCGAGATATTCACCCAAAAGCCCCATGGCCAGGAACTGGGCGCCCAGGAAAAAAAACAGGATGGCCAGC
Source organism: Lentisphaerota bacterium (assembly GCA_020201415.1). Classification (GTDB taxonomy): domain Bacteria; phylum Verrucomicrobiota; class Kiritimatiellia; order JAAZAB01; family JAAZAB01; genus JAIVGW01. The sequence continues at coordinate 1,311 of JAIVGW010000056.1, read as the reverse complement.
AGGGTAAAAACCCCATCCACGGCCCATTCGGGGCCGTGCCATACGCGCAGTACCAGGATCAGCGCGCCCAGGCCGCCACCTAACAGAAACATCAGCATACCGAAGACACTGAGACAGCGCAGGGGCATGGTCGTGATACTGGTCAGCAGATCGAACTGGAGATTGATCAGCTTCAACAGACTGTACTTGGACACGCCGCCCTGGCGCTGCGCATGCCGCACCTCCACTTCAGCGGTGCGCTTGGCAAAACTGTTGGCCAGCGCCGGAATAAAAGTACTGCGCTCGTGGCATTGCAGCATGGCCTGCACGATGTTGCGGCGGTAGGCGCGCAGCATGCAGCCGTAATCATGCATGACCACGCCCGTCACGCGGGCCGTCAAGCGGTTGACCATATAAGATGATACACGGCGGAACACACTGTCACAGCGCGGCACGCGCACCGACCCGACCACATCCATGCCTTCATCCATGCAGGCCACCAGTTTGGCGATTTCCTCCGGCGGATTCTGCAGATCGGCATCCAGCGTCACCACGATCTCACCGGTTACATGTTTGAACCCGGCCATAACCGCCGAATGCTGGCCGTAATTGCGATTGAGCATGATGCCCAGAATCGCGCCGGGGTTGTCGCGGGCGGCCTGCGCGATGATTTCCGGCGAGCGGTCACGGCTGCCGTCATCCACCAGCACCAGCTCGAAGGGACGTTGCAGAACGCGACAGGCCGCCAGGGTGCGGCGGATCAATTCCGGCAAACTGGCCTCTTCGTTGTACACCGGCACCACCACCGACAATGAATCGATTTTTTTCATGAAATCCATGTTTCAGCCTCTATCTGCCGCAAACCAGCACATCCTTGACCGCCGCCACCACATCCCGCACATCCTCCGGCCGCATTTCCGGGAAAAGCGGCAGGGAACAGATCCGGTCGGAGTTCCATTCCGTGGCCGGCAGCAGGCCGCGTTCCAAACGCATGTTTTCGCGGTAATACTTTTGCAGATGCACGGCCCGGAAATGCAGTCCGGTCCCGATGTTGCGGCGTTTTAACTCCTCCATGAACTCGTCGCGGCTCATCCCGGCGCGTTTGGTGTCCAGGCGGATGATGAACAGGTGCCAGGCATGCCGCATGGGCCAGGCCGGCGCGGCCAACGGCAGGATTTCGGGCACAGCGGCCAGTTGATCCAGGTAATAACGGGCCAATTCGGCACGGCGGGCATTGAACTCATCCAAACGGACCAACTGGCGCCGTCCCAGCACAGCGGCCATATCCGTCAGGTTGTATTTGTAACCCGGCTCAACCACCTCGGCCTGGGG
>JAIVGW010000296.1:7106-8943 GCA_020201415.1 Lentisphaerota bacterium | reverse complement strand
GCTGGGGGCCATGTCCACCCTTAATCCGCCGGAAGAGGTGGAATTGGCCGAAAAGTTATTGCAGTTGCACCCCTGGTCGGCAGCGGCGCGGTTTGCGCGTACGGGCGGTGAAGTCGCCGCGGTGGCGGTGCGACTGGCCCGCGCCGCCACCCGGCGCTCGCTGGTGGCCGTCTGCGGCTATCACGGCTGGCATGACTGGTATCTGGCCGCCAATCTCGGCGCCTCCAGTTCGCTGGACGGGCATTTACTGCCCGGACTGGACCCGCTGGGGGTGCCGCGCGAATTGAGCGGAACCACCCTGGCTTTCCGGTATAACGATCTGGATGGACTAAGCAAAATCGTGGCTGAGCATGGCGCTGATCTGGCGGCGGTGGTCATGGAGCCCTGCCGGCACCATCCACCCAAAGAAGGCTTCCTGGAGGGGGTGCGGGAAATAACGCGCGGTTGTGGCGCATTGCTGGTTTTTGACGAGATCACCATCGGTTGGCGTTTGGCGGCGGGCGGCGCGCATCTGCGGTTCGGCGTCGAGCCCGACCTGGCGTTCTTTGCCAAGGCGCTGGGCAACGGTCATCCCATTGCCGCGGTGATCGGCACGGAGGCGGCCATGGCCGGCGCGCATGAATCATTCATCAGCAGCACCTACTGGACCGAAAGCATCGGGCCGACGGCGGCCCTGGCCACCCTGGCGCGCATGGAGCAGATGAAGGCGCGGGAGCACATAGACCGGGCGGGTAGCCGTATCAAGCAAATCTGGCAGACAGCCGGAGCCGCGCACGGGCTGCCGGTGAGGATGGGTAGCGCTTTCAACTGCCTGCTGGTCCTGCAGTTTGATCATCCCGAGGCGCAGGCGCTGAAGACACTCTACACGCAGGAGATGCTGCAGGCAGGGTTCCTGGCCGGCCCCGGCGTGTTTCCCACCCTGGCGCATGATGACGCGGTTCTGGAGCTTTTTGCCGGAGCGGTGGACCTGGTCTTCGAGCGCATGGGCCGCGCGGCGCGTAATGGCAATATACAAGCATGTTTGAAAGGGCCGGAAGCGCATAGCGGCTTCCGCCGCCTGCTATAGCAGGCTTGAAATCAACGTAAAAAGGCTTGTTTTTGTTTATGGCAGCGGTAAGATTATTTACGGGTTTGTTTGTGGTGTTGGTGGAGTCGCAACGGCAACAAGGAGGCGGTTATGGCAAAACGGACATGTTTCGGGGCGGTGGCGCTGGCGGGGCTGGTGGCGGCCATGGCGGGCAACCTTCCGGCAGTAGCGGCTGGCGAGCCGCCGCGGCTGCCCGGTGAACTGCTGGGTTATGCTTTTTATACGCAGGCCGGACAGGCTGATTTGCAAGATCCGGAGACGCCCGGCCAGGCGGGCACGGTGACCCTGCATGAATTAACCGCCTGCCTGCCGCTGCCGGTCTATCAACGCGATGGCTGGCAGGGACTGGCCGGGCCGTTGCTGGAATGGCACCGGTTCGATTTTTCCGGGCTGGATGGGCTGGAAGATCTGGATCTCTACAGTGTGGCGCTGCTGCTGGGAGCGGTCTACAACGGATTAGAGCATTGGGAATTCACGGCCAGCGCCATGCCGGGGTTCTACACCGATTTCCGCCAGACCGATCGCGATGATTTCAAGACCATGTTTCATGGCCAGGCGGCCTGGTGGGTTTCCGAAAGTCTGCAATTGGTTCTGGGTGCGGCTTATGACAGCGCCCTGGGCGATGACGAGTTGTATCCGGTCGGCGGCCTGCGCTGGGATCCGCTCCCGCAATGGAGTTTCCGGTTAATGTTTCCCGAACCGATGGTGGTCTGGATGCCGGCCGCCAGGTTGGCGCTTTATCTGCACGCC
>JAIVGW010000296.1:0-7066 GCA_020201415.1 Lentisphaerota bacterium | reverse complement strand
CACGCCCTGCCCGCCGGCGGCAAGTGGAACATGCGTGACAGCGCTCCTGAATATAAGGAATATGATTTCAAAACCGAAAGCCTGCGGGTCGGCGGCGGCTGTGAGCTCAAGCTGCGCGGCCCGTTCTGGCTGCATCTTTCCGGCGGCATGGACTTCGATCGCAAATACAAGATAGAGGGTCAGGGCGATGATTACCTGTTGCGGTCGGATGTGGATGACACCTGGTATGTGCGCGCCGGTATGGCCGTGCGGTAACGGTCGAAAAATATTTTTTAAAAACACTTGACAAATTCGAGTTCCATTAGCGACAATGACTGTTATGAAGAAAGACTTTTCCATCGTAGCGGATATGGTAGCCGTAGCGGTAAGTACGGGGCTCGTATTGTGCCTCGTAGGCGCCCGGGTACGGCACGGTGGAAAACCCGAGTGGCCGGCTTGATCAGGCCGGAAGAATGAGGAAGCCAAACCCACCGTTGCTCAAGCGGTGGGTTTTTTTTTACAGTGGTTCCGGCGCTGTTGCCGGATTAAGGGCAGGAGGAAGACATGCGAACTGGTGTGGAATGTCTGATGGACGGGTTGCAACAGGCCGGCGTGGAGACGGTCTTCGGTTTGCCGGGCGGGTCGGTGCTGGATATCTTCAAGGATCTCTATCACGCGCCCTTTGAATTCATTCTGGTGCGCCATGAACAGGGCGCCACGCACATGGCCGACGGGTATGCCCGCGCCACGGGCAAGGTGGGCTGCTGTCTGGTGACTTCCGGCCCCGGGGCCACCAATACGGTCACCGGCCTGGCCACCGCCAACATGGATTCCGTGCCCATGGTCTGTATTTCCGGCCAGGTGCCTTCGAATATGATCGGCAATGACGCCTTCCAGGAGGCCGACATTACCGGGATCACCAGGCCCGTCACCAAGCATAATTATCTGGTGCGCAACGTGGACGACCTGCCGCGGATTATCGCCGAGGCCTTTTACATTGCCGCTACCGGCCGCCCCGGCCCGGTGCTGATCGACATTCCCAAGGATGTGCAGCGCGCTTCCACCAACGCCCTGACGCCGCAGGAGATCAAGATTCGCGGGTACAATCCCAATACCGCCGGCCATCCGCGCCAGATCGCCAAGCTGGCGGAAGCCCTGAACCGCGCCGAGAAACCGCTGCTGTACGTCGGCGCGGGCGTGATCTGCAGCGGCGCGGCCGCGGAACTGACGGCGCTGGCGCGCAAGGCGCGCCTGCCGGTGACCACGACGCTGCTGGGGTTGGGGTCCTTTCCGGAGACCGATCCGCTGTCGTTGCGCATGCTGGGGATGCATGGCAGCGTTACGGCCAACTACGCCACGCAGGAATGTGATCTGCTGGTTTCCGTGGGCGCGCGCTTCGATGACCGGGTGACCGGCAAGCTTTCCGAGTTCGCGCCGCATGCCACGATCGCGCATATCGATATTGATCCGTCGGCCATCTCCAAGAGCGTGGCCGTGGACATCCCCGTGGTGGGCGATGTGCGGCACGTGCTGACGGCGCTGCTGCCGTTGGTCGAGGAGCGGCCGCGCGAAGCATGGTTGAGCAAGCTGGGACAATGGCAGGAGAAGTATCCCTTCACCTATGACCAGGATCCCGGTAAGCTGATGCCCCAGTATGTGATCGACAAGATTTATGAGCTTACGCGTGGCGATGCCATTATTGCCACCGAGGTGGGCCAGCATCAGATGTGGGCCGCGCATTTTTACAAATACACCCAGCCGCGCACGTTCATTTCCTCGGGCGGGCTGGGAACCATGGGGTTCGGATTGCCGGCGGCGATCGGCGCCCAGGTGGGCCGCCGTGACAAGATGGTGGTGGACATTGCCGGGGACGGCAGCGCCCAGATGAACTTCCAGGAACTGGTGGTGGCCGTGGAGCACCAATTGCCGGTCAAGGTGGTGATCCTGAACAACTCTTATCTGGGCATGGTGCGCCAATGGCAGGAGATGTTTTACAAGGGTGAATATTCCGCCACCGTGCTGGGCCAGGCCGATCGGCCGCAAAACGAGCGGGTGCCCGGCGCCGCGCCGCATTATCTGCCGGACTTTGTCAAGATGGCCGAGGCCCATGGCGCCCTGGGGTTGCGGGCCGTCAAGCGCGAGGAAGTCGTGCCGTCCCTGGAGAAGGCTTTCGCTTGGAACGGTCCGGCGGTGCTGGAGTGCATGGTTGAGCGTGAGGTGAACGTTTATCCGATGGTGCCGGCCGGTGCGTCGCTGCTGGAAATGATCCACAGCATGGCGTGAATGCTCGGTGTTGTCGGCGGCGCTTGTGATATTACCAGATTGAAAAGGCAGGGGAGAATACAGTGAAACATATTATTTCAGCAGTGGTGGAAAACCAGCCGGGTGTGCTGGCGCGGGTGGTGGGTTTGATTTCGGGACGCGGCTATAATATTGACAGCCTCAATGTGGCGCCGACCAACGACCCGACGACTTCACGTATCACCATGGTGGTCCCGGGAGACGATCGAGTTCTGGAGCAGGTGACCAAGCAGTTGAACAAGCTGGTGGATGTGATCAAGGTGCACGATTTCACCGGCGAGAAGTTCACCGACCGCGAGCTGATGCTGGCCAAGGTGATGACCACGGCCAAAAACCGCTCCGCCGTGATTGAACTGGCATCGCTTTTTAATGCCCGGATAGTTTGCGTGCAGAGCAAATCCCTGACCGTGCAGATGGTCGGCACGACCGATGAGGTGGATAACATGCTGGAATTGCTGCGATCCAACGGCATCCTCGAGTTGTCCCGTTCCGGAGTGATTGCCGTGGGCCGTTTGGATTGAGTTTATTGCCGGTAATTGTGGCGCATGGAGAGATGGTCATGAAACGCAAGCAGAATGATCGAGTATTGATTTTTGACACCACGCTGCGCGATGGCGAGCAGTGCCCCGGCGCCAGCCTGAACCATCGCGAGAAAATCGAGATTGCCCAGCAGTTGGCGCGTCTGGGTGTGGATGTGATCGAAGCCGGCTTTCCCATCGCTTCGCCGGACGATTTCCAGGCCGTGCACGCCATCGCCTCGCAGGTGAAGGGGCCCCGGGTTGCCGGTTTGGCGCGTGCGCTGGAAAAGGACATAGTGCGTTGCGCCGAGGCCGTGGCGCCAGCCGGCCGCCGCGGCCGCATTCATGTGTTTCTGGCCACATCGAGCATTCACCGTCAATTCAAGTTGCGCAAGGAAAAGGCGGAGATTGTGCGTCTGGCGACGGCGGCGGTGAAACAGGCGCGTAGCTTGTGTGAGGATGTGGAGTTCAGTCCCGAAGATGCCTCCCGCACGGAACCCGATTTCCTGGCAGAGGTGACTCGCGCCGTGATCGATGCCGGCGCCAGGACGGTCAACATTCCCGATACCGTGGGCTATGCGGTGCCGGAGGAGTACGGCGCGTTGATCGCCTCGCTGTTCGAGCTGGTGCCGAACATTGCTGACGCGGTGATCAATGTGCATTGTCATAATGACCTGGGACTGGCGGTGGCCAACTCGCTGGCGGCGGTGAAAAACGGCGCCCGCGGCGTGGAATGCACCATCAACGGCCTGGGCGAACGCGCCGGCAACTGCGCGTTGGAGGAACTGGTCATGGCCTTGCGCACACGCAATGATTTTTATCACCTGACTACTGGTATCAAGACCAGGGAGATCTATCGCACCAGTCGGCTGGTAAGCCGCCTGACGGGTATGCTGGTGCAGCGCAACAAGGCCGTGATCGGCGCTAATGCCTTCGCGCATGAATCCGGCATACACCAGGACGGCATCCTTAAGGAGCGCACTACATACGAGATCATGCGCCCGGAGGATATCGGACTGGAAAGCGGCACGGTGCTGGTGCTGGGGAAGCATTCCGGCCGGCACGCCTTCCGCGACCGCCTGTCGGGTATGGGTTTTCATTTGCGCCCTGAAGAACTGGAGCGGGCTTACGCGCGGTTTATTGAACTGGCGGACAAGAAGAAGACCATATACGACGATGATCTGGTGGCTATCGCCCGCGATGAAATGGAGGATGCCGCCGGAATTTACGCTATCGACTACTTGCAGGTCTCCACCGGCTCGACCACCGTTCCGACCGCCACGGTGCGCCTGAAGAAGGGCCATGAGGTTATGCAGGATGCGGCCTGCGGCGACGGCCCGGTGGACGCGGCTCTCAAGACCATCGATCGGATTACCGGAGTGGCCGGCCGGCTGGTGGATTACGGAATCCAGGCCGTGACCATCGGCAAGGATGCCCAGGGCGAGGTCAGTGTACGTGTGGAGTTCCAGGAAGGGCAGATTGTCAGCGGTAAGGCCAGCGGCACCGACGTGGTGCAGGCCAGCGCGGCGGCCTACTTGAGTTGTGTCAACCGCCGGTTTATGCTTAACGCCTCTACCAGACCCTATGCCGTGCTGGGCCATCCGGTGAAGCATTCGCTCTCGCCGCAGATGCAGAACGCCGCTTTCGCCGCCATGGGCCTCGATGCCGTTTACCTGGCGTTCGACACGCCGCCGGAGCGTTTGGGCTCTGTATTGCCGATGCTGGCTGAACTCGGTTTTGCCGGGGTCAATCTGACGGTGCCGCTCAAGGAGACGGCTTTCGCGTTTCTGGAAGATCTGGATGATTCGGCCCGGCGCCTGCGGTCCGTCAATACCGTCAGCATCGTCGAGGGGCGCATGCGTGGTTACAGTACGGACGGCGAAGGTTTTCTGGCGGCTTTCCGCGAGGAGTTCAACGTCACTCCGGCGGAACGCCGGGTCTGTATAGTGGGGTGCGGCGGCGCAGGGCGCGCCGTGGCCATTGCCTGCGCTTTGGCAGGTGCGCGCGAGTTGTGGCTCCTGAACCGCAATGTCGGCCGCGCGGAGCGGCTGGCCGCTGAGCTTGGCGCGCTGATGCCGTCTGCCGGCGTGCATGTGGCGCCGGCCCGGTCGGATGCCTGGTGTGCCGCCTGCCATGCGTCGCAGATTGTCATTCAGGCGACTTCCGTGGGGTTGCGGGAGGATGATCCGGCCCTGCTGCCTGCTGAAGCCTTTTGTCCCGGCCAGTGGTTGTATGATCTGATTTACCATGTGCCGCAGACACCCACCATGCGGGCGGCCCATACAGCCGGAGCACACACGGCCAACGGGTTGGGCATGCTGCTGCACCAGGGCGCCCTGTCGCTGAAAATATGGACCGGCCGGGATCCGCCGCTGGCATGTATGCGCCGGGCTCTTTTGGCCGCTATGCCACAACGGTCCGCCGCGGCCGGATCGGTTTGATCGGAGTGCTGAATATGGCCGCCGCGATATGGCGGTTGGCAGGCAAGGAGAGGTTCTGTATGGAAGGTATACCGCCCGTCTGGTTTTTCTGGTACATGTCCGCGGTGGTTTTCATGTTGGGCGCCTGCATCGGCAGTTTTGCCAATGTCTGTATTTACCGTATTCCCCGCGACCTGTCTGTAGTGGCGCCGCGTTCCTTTTGTCCCCATTGTAAACGGGCGATACCCTGGTATCTCAATATTCCCCTGTTGACCTATATCGTGCTGCGCGGCCGCTGCCGCTACTGTGCGGCGCCCATTGTGCCGCGCTATTTTTTGGTGGAGCTGTTGACGGCCGTGCTTTTTCTGGCGGTCTGGCTGCGCTACGGCTGGCAGCCGCTGACGCTGATCTACTGGTTGCTGGTAACCGGGCTGGTCATTGCCACGTTTGTCGACATTGAACACATGATTATTCCCGACCGCATTTCGATTGGCGGCATGATTGCCGGACCGTTGCTGGCAGCACTGGTGCCGGCCTTGCATGGCCAGGCACAGGCCTTCGCGGGATTCCGCTCGGCCCTGCTGGGCGCCCTGGTCGGCGCCCTGCTGCTGTGGCTGGTGGCGGAACTGGGGCGCCTGTGCTTCAAGCGCGAGGCCATGGGGTTGGGAGATGTCAAACTGCTCGGCGCACTTGGCGCATTTCTGGGATGGCCGGCGGTTTTTTTTACCGTGATTTTTGCTTCATTTGTCGGCGCCGGCGCGGGTTTGGCCATGATTGCGACCCAACGCAAAAACATGGGCAGCCGCATTCCCTTCGGGCCCTACCTGGCGCTGGCGGCCGTGGTCTGGATGCTGGGAGGATCGTCCTGGTGGCAGGCCTATCTGGATTGGCTGATGCGGATGTCCGTATCGCCCTGATCCGGCCCGCCGCCTTGCTCCCGGCTGTTATGCTCGCGGATCAGATAAATGATCAGATAAAGCGCCAATACGAAAACCGATTCATTGGCCAGGGTTGCCAGGTGTGCCGGGCTGATCAGGCCGGCGGACCAGCGCAGTCCGTTGAATATGGTCAGGGGCGCGCGGAAACGGCTGGTATGAAATGGCCAGAACAGCAGCCGCCCCGTGCCACCGTGGGTAAAAAAATCCAGGAGTAGATGCGAGCCGGAACAGGCCGCCAGCAGGCCGAAGATCCGTTTCGGGCTGTGTTCCGGCAGCAACAGGCGCACCAGGGGCGTGGCCAGCAGGCAGATCGCCAGCCCGAAAAAAATGCTGTGGGTGAACTGATTGTGATATTTGCCGATGTTGCGGAACAGAATGCCCGGGATGGCGTCAATGTCCGGCAGCATGGCGAAAAAAACGCTGATAGCCAGAATTCGCCAGTAATGCGGGGAACGGCGACCGGCGCTGTCGCCGATGGCACAGCCTACCGCGATATGGGCCAGGGGTGACGGCATAAGTCTGTTCTATGGGCTGCCCGGCTGTTAATGCCGTATTTGCAATCTCACAGAGGTGCTTTCAAAACGTAGTTTTGAAATTGCCTCTATGGTCTGAACATTTGTTCGTATATTGTAGTTGAAAGATTTACGCGAAGCAATCTTAACGTGATCTGACCTGGGGCGTCGGACATTTTTTTTGATACTTGCACGATTTTCTTTAAATATAGGGGTTTTATAGCATATATGTATCTGTAACATCTGTAACAGATATAATTTGCCATATTTTAGGCAATTTCGCCGAATTATTTATCGGAATCGGGTAAGTGTATCCGGGGAAGAGTGGCGTTTAAGGGGTCGAGTAAGTCTGCGCTGAAGTGTGGAGAAGGGACGGGAAACCAGTGAATCACACACTT
>JAIVGW010000295.1 GCA_020201415.1 Lentisphaerota bacterium | reverse complement strand
ATGGACGGCATCAGGAATTCCGCCTTGGGTTGTCCGCGGGCTCCTGCCAGGAATGCCGGAAACTTGCGCTCCAATTCGGCAAAGACCGCCGGTGTGAGTCCGAACATGTTCATGGAGGCGATCTCATCGCCGTGCAAGTCAAGCCACCGGCCCTGTTCGTCCTCGTAACGGGCCGCCTGTGTCCCGTTCTTTTCAATTTTAAATCGTTCGCGCACACTGACAAGCATGTCGTTCCGGTCAACTTCGCAGATGCCGCGAGTCACATGACCGTGATCGGAAAGAGTGTTGAAGAGCCGGAATCCGACCATGGCGAAGGAAGTTTCCCCGGTCTGGCGGGCGGCGAGGTATGTGGAAATTGTCTGGTAGGATGCCGGACCGTAAAAGTCATCAGCGTTGATCACGGCGAAAGGCTCCCGGACCGTGTCGCGGCAGCAGAGGATGGCGTGGCCGGTGCCCCATGGTTTCTGGCGTTCAGCTGGTACTGTTTCACCCGTCGGCAGGCAGGCGCCGAGTTCCTGAAAAACATATTCCACGGCAATGCGATCGGCCAGGTGGTCGCCGATGACTTTTTTGAAGTCGGTTTCGATGTCGTGGCGGATGATGAATACGACTTTGCCGAAACCCGCGCGAATTGCGTCGTAAACGGAATAATCCAACATGATTTCGCCAGATGGTCCGATGGGGTCGATTTGCTTGAGACCGCCGTAACGGCTGCCGACACCGGCGGCCATGACTACCAGGGTGGGTTGCATAAGCTTGTCTCCTGCTGGGTGGATTATTCCGCGGTCTCATGCCGCAGCCGTGGAATATGCCATTTTAGGCGGTGAGTTGTAAAGCAAAATGCCGCGTGCATCCTGATTTGCGTGGAATAATGTTGACCTGACGCCGTCGATCCAGCAAAATTGCAAATTAAAATCATATGGATTCGTATTCCAACCGGAAACGGACCTGCAGGAGGGAGATTCTGTGAAATTGCCATTCAAGCTTGAACGACCGTTGGCCGTGCTGGACATCGAATCCACCGGGCTCAATCCGCGCCTTGATCGTATCGTGGAACTGGCCATCATCAAGGTTCTGCCGGACGGTGGTCGCGAAGAACGTGTTAACCGTTTCAATCCCGGTATGCCAATACCAGCGGAAGTTACGGCCATTCACAATATTACCGATGCCGATGTGGCTGAGGCGCCTGCTTTTGCCGATCTGGCGCCTGAGTTGTGGGTGTTTCTGGATGGCTGCGATCTGGCCGGTTTCGGTGTGGCGCGCTTCGATTTGCCGATGTTGCGCGAGGAATTCAACCGATGTGGCATGACGCTCAACGAGGACGGTCGACGGGTGCTGGATGCCCAGGCGATTTTTCACAAAAAGGAGCCGCGTAATCTGACTGCGGCTTTGGCGTTTTACTGCGGCGTGGATCATCCTGACGCGCATGGCGCCATGGCCGACACGGAGGCGGCCCTCAAGGTGCTGGCCGCGCAGTTGCTGCGCTACGAGGATCTGCCTTCCGATATGGACCGGCTGGACGAATATTGCAGCCAGCGCAAGCCGCAATGGGCGGATAAGGCCGGCCGCCTGCGCTGGGAAAACGGCGAACTGCTGATCAATTTTGGAGTGCAGAACATGGGGCGGAAGCTGGACGATCTGGCGCGGGCTAATCCCGGGTTCCTGAAATGGATTATCAAAAGCGATTTTCCCTGTGACACCAAGAAGTTGGTGGCCGCCGCCCTGGAAAAGGCGCGGGCCATTGACGGTTCCGGTCCAGCCATTCTAACTCAAGCTTGATTGGTTACGCTTAAACCACCTGCTTAGTCGATCACAAAAAAGCAAGAGTCGGCTTTGCACATTCCATCAACGAATGCCAGGGATTCTGATGCCATGGCTAGCCGTCTGCGCTAGGCGCTCGAGCACAGGGAAGAGCATCTGAAATACGGAAGCGCGCAAGCGTATTGATAATGGTTTGATGCGGGTGCAAGCGTACGGCAAACTACTTTCGGCCGGGGCATTGTCCAGACTAGGAGTTGATTATTTTGGTGTGAAACAAAAGGGGCAGATATGCTTCGTATTCGACGAATCTTTGATGATTTGTCTCAGGTCAATCAGCAAACGCTCAAGCAAGTTAGCGTCCTGCTTAAGCAGCAATTCGATGCGCTGAAGCCGGAGAAGATCGACCGCATTCCTAACGTATTGCGCGATCCGATCAAGCACGGCTTCCGAACCATCCTCTATGCCGCGGAGGACAATCTCTTTCGCCTGCAGGGGTTGGCCTTGCTCGATTATGACGCAGACCTCTCGTTCTGCTTCCTTGACTATCTCACTAGTCAGCCTGCGATGGGTGGACGCGGCATTGGTGGCGCATTATATGACCGTGTGAGAGCGGAAGCACTTTTGCTTGGTGTCACAGGAATCTTTTTCGAGTGCCTTCCGGATGATGCCGCCCTGTGTCGCGACCCCCGGATCCTTGAAAAGAACCGGGCACGCATGAGGTTCTACGAACAATTTGATGCTCGCCCGATTATAGGAACGGCATACGAGACGCCAGTTACCCCGGGCGGGGACAATCCGCCTTATCTGGTTTTTGACAGTCTGGGGCAGAATCAAAGCCTGTCACCCCATTACTTGAAGAAGGTCGTTGAGTCTGTTTTGCGCAAGAAGTACCCCGATGTGTGTACACCCGGGTATGTGCGCATGGTGGTGGACTCGATCAGTGACGATCCGGTGAGGCTCCGCCCAAATCGCTACAATACAAAGGCGACGGTCCGGGACAAGCATGCTTGGGCGGCGGATGAGCTTGCCGGCATTGCGCTGGTCGTGAATGATCAGCACGCGATTCATCATGTCAAAGAGCGCGGCTATGTGGAGACGCCTGCCCGCATTGATGCAATTCTTTCAAAGATAATGCCAACAGGAGCTTTTGTCCAGATACCGCCGGCGCATTTCGGCGACGGACATATTGCAGCAGTGCATGCGCGCGATTACCTGACGTACTTTAAGAAGGTATCAAGCCAAATTCCCGAAGATACTCCGCTCTATCCATACGTCTTTCCCCTCAGAAACAGAGCCAGGCCGCCCGTCGACCTGGCGGTGCGAGCTGGTTACTACTGTATGGACACCTTCACGCCGATCAGCCGCCAGTCCTATGCGGCGGCCCGCTTTGCGGTCGACTGCACCCTCACTGCCACGCAGGAGATTGTTTCGGGAAGACGCATAGCGTATGCCTTGGTCCGGCCACCCGGCCATCACGCCGAAAGTGGATACTTTGGTGGTTTTTGCTACTTCAACAACGCGGCGATTGCCGCTCAATACCTGAGCGCTTTCGGTCGTGTGGCCATGCTTGATGTAGATTATCATCACGGCAACGGTCAGCAGGCCATTTTCTACCGGCGCAACGACGTCCTTACCGTATCCATCCACGGACACCCAAGATTTGCCTACCCATATTTTTCCGGTTACGCTGATGAGCAAGGTGAAGGCGCAGGATTGGGCTTCAATCTGAATCTCCCCCTTCCGGAGCAGATTGATGCCGGGGCCTATCTCAAGACTCTGGATGAGGCGCTGCGGCGACTCAGGGACTTCGAACCCACATACATCGTTGTTTGTCTTGGTCTGGACACTGCCAAAGGGGACCCCACCGGCACATGGAGCTTAGCCGCTCGGGATTTTGCGAAAATGGGCAAAGCCATCGGCGCGCTGGCGCAGTGCACTCTGGTTGTTCAGGAAGGCGGCTACCGTACCAGAAGTCTTGGGGAGAACTGTAAAGAATTTCTGTTGGGAATCAGAGAGGGAATGGGCCAACAAAGCATTACGCTTCGACGCGGAAAACCGCGCGCGTGAACGTTATGATGAACAATTCAGGATTAAGGATTTACAGCGGATCGATAAAATCCAGAATGTCCTTGTTGGGTTCCTCGGATTTGTCGGTGGCTGGGGGCGTTGCCGCCTTTTTTTCATCACGTTGCCTGTTCGGGCGCTGCTGACGCTGTGGCCTGCGCTCGCGTTCCTCGCGGTTGTCGATGGCTTTTTTAAAGGTGTTCAGGCGCATGCAGTCGGAGCCGGCGTTCAACACGGCGCTTTCCAGTTCCTTGTCTGAAGTCAGCACCACGGCTCGTTGTCCGGAACCCTGGCCGGCCAGTTGCAGAATCAGACGGCGGGCGGCCGCGGTGTCATCGGCATAGCGCACCCGGATGTTTTTGTAGTTGGCGCCTTCCGCGGCTTCGCGTAGGGGGCGTCCGGTAAAGACAGCAGTCATCTGCAGGTTTTCCTGAGAGGCGAACCTGGCAATGGTTTTCAAGGCTTCGAAGTTGTCCCGCGGGCTGGTTGTGGCGCTGTTGCGGGTGTTGGTATCGGCCAGGCCCGCGGCATCAATGATGTAAGTCTGCGGCTCCGGTGTAAAATCCAGTTCGGGCAGCACGGCGCGCTTGCCCATTAAACGAGAAAAGAAACCCATCGTTTTGCTCCTTGCTGGTAGTGTGAATCAGGTGTTTTCGGAATTCGTATATTTATAATC
>JAIVGW010000294.1 GCA_020201415.1 Lentisphaerota bacterium | reverse complement strand
TGATTTATCCAATCTGAACGCAATTTATAAACAAGCCTCTAGATGGGGTCTGGAGCCTTCGGATTCATTCCGTCCGGCTTTTCCGCCATCGCTGAATGAAATTGCCAAGGACTTGCCGCAGGAAATGCTGGTCAATCCTTCGACGCAAATCCCCGTCGAGTATTATCCCGGTGCGCGCGACAGCGACGTTAATCGGCCGGTGCTGGTCAGCCGTGGCGCGGACGGCTGGAATGTGGTTTTTAGTGCTGGTCAAGGCCGCTGGATTGATGACGGAACACCCGAAGCGGAAGAATTGGATCGGCAACTTGCGGCCATTAAGGGGGAAGAGTTTCTGGGGCGCCACGGCGGCGATGCGGCCGGATCGGCCGGATTGGTGGTTGGTGCATTGGCCTATGCCGATACGGATTCCCGTTCGGCCATGGTGACGGAGAAGCCGCGATCTTCTCAACAGGCGGCCGAAACGAAGGAACTTCAGCAAACCGGTGGACGCAGGGAGGCAAGAGCGCGTCCGGCCCAACCGGTTGACCGCGCGGAGTCCCCGGCGGAAGAATTGGCCGCTGCGGAACGTGAAGAGGTGCCTCGGGATTCTTTACAACGCATTACGGTATCGGCGCCTTCTTCCTTTGTGCGCGCGGAATCCCCCGAGATCGGCGCGGGATACATTGACAGTGTCGTATTGGACGTTAAAAATACCGGGCGTAGGCGTGGTGCTGGCCGGTCCGAAGAAGGTTCCAGTCTGATGAAAGCACGGGCAAATATGGACGCTCTGTTGCCTTCATCTGGTCTGAAGGATATTCATGACGACTCGTCAGAAGTTCAAAAGGAAGAAATCAGCGTCAAAACCGATTTAAGCCGTAGGGTTAAATCCGCGCGCGTCCAGCGTTTGGCCAATGTGCGTGATTTCCAGAGAAGCTGGGGTGTCGCTGCCGACAGCGACCAGGCGCAGGCTGCTCCACCCATGCCGACAGCAGCGCCGCGCCAACAGGCTGGCCCTGCCGCCAGCGACGAAGCGCAGGCTGCTCCGTCGCCGCTCATGAAGCCGGAGCCGTCCGCGCCCGCCCCGATGGCGCGGGCCGTCGGTGTGCATCCGTTTGTGGAGACCGCCACCGAGCCGTTTTCGACCTTCGCGATGGACGTGGATACCGCCTCATACACCTTGAGCCGCAATCACCTGCTGCGCGGCGCGTTGCCGCCGCCGGAATCCGTGCGGACGGAGGAATTCGTCAATTATTTCAACTATCAATACACGCCGCCGCGTAATGCCGCGTTTGCAATCCATACGGATTGCGGCCCATCGGTATTCGGGCGGGGGCTGGCGATGTTGAAGATCGGCATCAAGGCGCGGCGGCTCAACCGCGAGGAGCAACGGCGATCCATGATCACGCTGTTGGTGGATACCTCCGGGTCCATGGCCACGCCGGATCGGATCGGTCTGGCGCGCGAGATGCTCAAGCGGATGGTCGCCAACCTGCATCCGCAAGACCGTGTGGCGATCGTGCAGTATGATTCGCGGGCTCGCCTGGTGCTGGAACACACGCTGGCTGCCGAGCAAACCCGCATCGTGGAGGCGCTTGACAACTTGCAGACGTCCGGCTCAACGGACCTGGCGCAGGGGATGCGCCAGGCTTACGCCGCGGCGGCGCGGGCGTTCGAGGGCGCCGCCGTGAATCATGTGATGCTCTTTTCCGACGGTATGGCGAATCTGGGCGCGACGGATGCCGCCGCCATCCTGGCGTCCGTGGCCGAATACCGCAAGCAGGGCATCACCCTGTCCGTTTACGGGCTGGGTCATGGGTCTTACAACGATGCCATGCTCGAGCAACTGGCCAATAAGGGCGACGGGTCCTATGTCTTTATCGATTCGCTGGAGGAAGCGCGCCGGGTGTTGACCGATCAGCCGGGCGAGGCCTTGAGCCTGATCGCCGGGGATGCCAAGGTTCAGGTGGAATTCAATCCCCGGCGGGTCTGGAGCTACCGGCAGTTGGGTTATGAAAACCGCCGGCTTCAGAAGCAACAGTTCCGGGACGATAGCGTGGACGCCGGCGAAGTCGGTTCGGGACAGTCAGTGACCGCGCTGTACGAGCTGGACTTGATCCGGGAAGCTCCGCATGAACCGCTGGGAATCGTGCGCATCCGGTTCCGCAACGCGGAAACCGGTTTTATTGAGGAAATCGAACGGATCTTGGACGGTTCCAGGGCCGGACGTGATTTCAGGGCCATGGATGCGCGTTTCCGGCTGGCCGTGGCCGTGGCGCATTTTGCTGAAATCTTAAGGGGCAGTCCCTACGCGGCCGGCAGCCGCTTGGAGGATGTGGCGCGTGTCCTGCAGCCGGTGGCCGCGGAATTGAGTCTGGACGCGCAGGTGGCCGAATTGCTGCGATTGACGCAAAGCGGTCTGACGCCGAATTTTACCGTGAACGAATGAGGGCTTGTTATGCAACGCCGGTTCAGAAACAGGGGATATGCCAAATGAAATTGCAGTTTGAATGTGTGAAAAAACTGGCCGGTAGAATTGCCGTGGTGTGGATTATATTGCTGGCGGCGGTTCATGGCAATGCCATGGCGTTGCGGCCCGGCGCGCCGCCGGATGCCGCCTATACCATCTCGGATATGTCACTGCAAGGTGCGATTGAAGGCGAAAATGTGGTTTTTACCCTCGCGTTCAAGGCCGATATCCATGTGTCCGGCTGCCGCCTGCCGCTGCCCTCTGGTGGAATTGCCGTTCGCGACACCAACTTCCCGCGCGGGTGGGCCCTGGGGCATGACGGGGATGAGTATTTCCTGACGGCGCCGTCGCGTGGACGATACACAGCCGAACTCACTTTCGCCGGACGTTCGGAAAAACATGGCGATTGGCGCCGCACCCGGTTCCGTCTGCCGGTTGCGGCCATCCGCACTGTTGCCGTGCAATGCGATCGGGATGATCTGGAAGTCAGGTTCCCCGGCGCTTTGCGTGCCGCGCGCGAGAAGACGCCGCAGGGGGATACCCTGATCCGGGCGTTTCTGGGTGTGGCCGAGTATTTCGAGATGGAATGGAAACCGGAAATCCGCAAACTGGAGGCGGAGCGCGTGGTGGAATGCGAGGTGAACGCCATCGCCTCGGCCGGCGTGGGCGTGCTGCACCTGGATACGGTTTTGAGCTACCGGGTGGTGCAGGGTGAAATGCGAAAACTGGCCATTACCCTGCCGCCGTCGGTTAATGTCACCCAGGTGCGCGGCGATGATATCCAGGACTGGTCGATTGACCGCCGGGAAAACGAGCCGCCTTTGTTGACGGTGGCCTTGAGCCGGCCCAAGGATCAGTTCTACCGTCTGCAGGTGAATGCCGAACTCGTTTTGCCGGAATTTCCGTGCCGGTTTGATCTGCCGGCGCTGATTCCGGAGGACGTTATCCGCGCCAACGGATTCCTGGCCGTCGGCACCGACAGCGCCATAAAAATTGTCGTCCACCAGGCCGCCGGCCTGACCCAGATGGACCAGGCGGCCTTTTCAACAGTCACGCTGGGCGATGCCCCGGATCAGGCGCGCACTCTGCCGCCGCGCACTCCTTTTGCCTACCAATTCGCCAATCTGCCGTTCACGCTGAACCTTGAGGCTGACGATGTGATGACCACGCTGGGCGTCGACGAACGCCTGGTCCTGGCGATCAAGGATAATGACGCTGTGTTCCAGGCCGCGGTTGAGCTGGACATCAGGGATGCGCCGGCGCGTGAAATCGCGCTGGAGACTTCCGCGGACTGGATGGTGGCCGGGGTGACCGGCGCGGAAATCGCTGATTATGATGTGCGGGATGCCGGTGCGGCGCGCGTCATCCGCGTCTACTTCCGCAACGCGGTAGAGGGGCGCGTCCTGCTGGACGTCCGTATGGAAAAGACCCTGCCGGACGGTGCAACGTTGCTGGCCGTTCCGCATTTCCGGGTGCTTGATGCCAGGTCCGAACGCGGTCATCTGGTGCTGGCGGGCGAACAGGGGCTGCGGTTGAAGGCGGAGACGACCTCCGGCCTGATCGAGGTTCATACGGGGTCAACTCCGATGCGCGTGCCGGATGCCCAACTCGCTTTCCGGTTCAAGGATGCGGAATGGTCGGCCACGGTGGGACTGGAGCGGACTCTGCCGGTCGTTCACAGCGAAATCTTCCACCTGGTTACCATGGGCGAGGGTGTTATTTACGGATGCGCCCTGGTCACGTATCACGTCGGCGGGGCGCCCAGCCGCGAATTCAAGCTAGTTATTCCATCCGAATGCCGCAACGTGGAGTTTTCCGGACGCGATCTGCGCAACTGGGAGATCGCAACGAGTTGCCGGAGGCGTACGCCCTGCTGGTGAAAGATCCGATGCTGACCGCCTATAAATATGTCAATGTTCCGCATCAGGTTAGGCTAGCGGCCTCCCGCTATCATACCGAGCCGTTGTTGGACCAGGTGGCCGATCACGTTGCCATCCGCACAGCCGTGAGCCGCGATGGCGAAGCCGTCTCAACCGCCACATTTTTCGTGAAGAACGCCTCCAGCCAGTATCTGGCGGTGGCCTTGCCGGAGCATGCCCGGCTCTGGTCCACCAAGCAGGTCGAGGCGGACAGGCAGCGCGTTGATATTCCGGTGCTACGGGACGGGAACACCCTGTTGATTCCCGTCCCGCGGCCCCGCGATCTCAATGATCCCATCCAGATCGAAATGACCTTTGCCGGGAACCATGCCCCACCGTCGTTGCGGAATACCAGGATGCGTCTGGAAGCGCCCGCGTTTTTGAAAACCCCGGCGCCGTTTGTGTACTGGACTGTCGAGTTGCCGGAGACACTGGCCGCCGCCGGCGCGGGCGGCAATCTTGCCGCCGGCCGCCTGATGCAGCTGAATGGGCTGGGCGCCGTTGCCCGGACCGTGTGGAGGGTGGTCGGCGCTATTATTGTGCATGCCTGGCCCGGCCTGTTGGCGATCGGGTTCCTGCTCGCGGTGGTGGGATTGCTCGTGTGGCGGACCGGCCGCTGGTGGCCGGCAGTCGCGGTGCTGGCGCCGGGCGTAATCCTTATCCTGTTGGTCAGCCTGTCCAGCGGCGGACTGACCCGGATGCTGGCCCGGGCCGGCGTCGCGTTTGACGCCGCCAACGGCAATATCCAGTCCTTGTCGTTTTCGCGCAGTGTCACCCTGCCCGCGGACCAGCCGCTGTATGCAACCATCCGGCTGGCGCCCGCCTGGCTGGGTAGCGCGGGGTCCTTGCCGGTGCTGGTTGCGGCCGGCCTGGCCGGCCTGTTATGTTGCGGTCTGGCCCGGCGCCGGGGCAAGGCCGCCGCGCCGGCGCTGGCGGCGGGATGGACGCTGCTCGCGGTGGCGCTTGCGCAGTTGGCCCATGCGCGGACGGGGCTGGCGTTCGCGGCGCTGGTCGCGTTGCCGGTGGCGGGCGGGGTGGCCTGGTTGCGTTGGGCGCGCGCCATGGGAGGCCGCCGGAAAAAACTGCGGGCATGGCAAGACGGGGAGGATATCCCGCCTTTTGCCCCGGTCAGTCCGCCGCGGGCGCATCCTGTCCCGCCGCCGCCGCCAGTGCAAGACCCCGACCCCGGGTCCGCCGGTTATATGCCGATGTCCATACTGACCGCGGCCGGGTTGCTGGCCGCCGGATTGATGTTTGTAATGCTGTTCCTGCTGCCGGCCCGGGTCAGTGCGAGCTCGGAATGCATGGCGTCGGCGCCGGATTTTGAGGCGCGATCCCTGGAGGTTTCCATTCGCATACCCGCGGCCGGACGCGACCGCGCGAGCAATGCCCAGGTCGTCATGCGCATGGAAATGGCAGCCGCCGCTCCCGGTTCGGGGCTGGTGCTGCCGGCGGATTGCGTGTTGACCAAATTTCAAACCGATGCGCCCAGGGATGTTTCGTTGTCGGCCGCGGTCGCCGGCTATATCCTGCAGTGGCACCGGCCCGGAACGCATGCCATCAGCCTGGAGTTCCAGGCCCCGGTTGTTGAAACCGACGGGCAATGGCAACTCGATTTGGCATTGCCTGCCAACCTGCAAAACGACGTACAGCTGGTATTGCCGGGGCCGGGCTGGGATGTGCAGTCCGATAACGCCGTGTATTTCCGCGCCTGGGAAACCAATTCCCAGACGGAAGTAACGGCGCTATTCGCGCCTAACAGCCCGATTCACTTCACGTGGCGGCCGAAGATACGCAAGGCGGAATTGGAGGCCACCACGTCGTTTTGCGAGGTGAACTCGTTGTTTACCTTCGAGCCGGGAGTGGTGGATGGTCTGCACCAGGTGCGTTACCAGGTCGTCCAGGGTGAGATCAAGACCCTGTCGCTGTCGATTCCGGAGCCGATGAACGTGACGGCCGTAGCCGGGCCGGGAATCAGCACCTGGCGTTTCGATCCCGCCGCGCGCCGGCTCGAGGCCATCCTGCGCCAGCCGGTTACGGGCGCGTTTGTGCTGGATTTGTCCACGCAAACCCCCTGTGAGGGTCTGCCCTATGCCAGCGTGATCCATGCGCCCGAGGTGCATGACGTGTCGCGCCAACGCGGCGCCATCGCGTTGGCGACGCCGGACACCGTCCAGATCACGGTTGATCCGCAAGAAGGCTTGAATGCCATGAATATTGCTGATGTCTCGGTGGATCTGGACGGTCGTGCCAATCAGTCGGCCGGGTGGGGCATCCGGCGCGCCTTCCGCTATCACAGTCTTCCGGCCGTGGCGGACGTGCGGGCCGAGCAGGTGCTGCCGGAAATCCGCGTGGAAGAAAAAGCCAGCCTGTCCGTGGCGCATGAACGCATCGTACTGGTAACGCAATTAAAGACCACCATCACCAAGGCCGGCGTGTTTGCGCTGCGGCTGAAATTGCCGGAAGGGTATGACCTGGAAAGCTTGACCGGGCAGGACGTCAGTCATTGGGATGAGGTCAAGGACCCGGCGCGTGAAATCGTGGTGCATTTCAGCAAGCCGGCCATCGGTACGCGGGACTTGAATCTGGTGCTGGCGCGCATGGAGAAAAACCTTGGCGAGTCGCTGGTCGTGCCGCGGGTGGGCTTGATCAACGCCTTCAAGCACGGCGGCTCGCTGGTGGTGTCCGGCGAGCGGGGCGTGCGCCTGACCACGACTACCCGGGAAGGCGTCAGCGAACTCAATCCGCGCGAGTTGGGTATCCAGCAGGCGGGCGTTCTGGCCTTTCACCTGCTGCGTCCACAATGGACGATTGTCATGAACGTGGAAACGCTGGCGCCGGCCGTCAAGCCGGAAATACTGCACCGCGTCGATGTGACCGATGGCATGATCAAAGGCCGCGTCTATATCCGCTACCGTATTGAAAACGCGGGCTGCAAGGTGTTCGAGGTGCAGGCCCCGCATATCCGGACGCCGCTGACCTTTACCGGCGCGGATATCGCCAAGGTGCGGGTGGTTGACTCCGACCAGGGTATCTGGGAGATTACACTGCACAACAAGGTGGAATCCGTGTACCTTTTGGAAGCCGGTTATCAGGCGCCCTTCGATCCGGTGCGGGGCGAGGTTGATGTCAGGCCGCTGCTGCCCCTGAATACCGATCCGCCCCGCGGCTACCTGGCGGTGCTTTCCGACGGCCGCGTGCAGATCAAGCCGCGATCGGATTCGGAGGGTTTGAAGCCCGAGGAGGCGCGCGGGATTCCCGCCGTGTTCGGCGCGGGCGATTTGGCCGATGCCGTCCTGTGTTACCGGACCATCCTGCCCGATTATATCCTGCCGCTGGAGGTAGTCCGGCATGTTGCGGCGGAATCGCTGCCGGCGAATGTCACCCAGGCGCGCCTGGCGTCCGCCGTGTCGCCGGACGGTCGCGTTCTGACGGCGATGAGCCTGCAGATGCATGTCGGCGATATGCGGTTCCTGAACGTAGCGTTGCCCGGTCCGGACGATCGGTTCTGGTCGGCATTCGTCAACGGCAAGGTCGCGGCGCCCATGCGGGACGGCGCGATCTACCGCATTCCGCTGGGGACGCTGGAAGCCGGCGAGCCGGCCACGGTTGATTTCCTGTACGC
>JAIVGW010000055.1 GCA_020201415.1 Lentisphaerota bacterium | reverse complement strand
GCCAACATTCTGGGTGACGGTCCACCCGGCACAGGCTGCCCCGTCATCGCCTCGGTTTCCGGCGCCGACCTGGTAGTGATCGTCACCGAGCCCACGGTATCAGGTGTGCACGACATGGAACGCGTACTGCAACTGACCGCGCATTTCGGTGTGCCGGCCGCCGTGATCATTAACAAAGCCGACTTGAATGCCGAGCAGTCAGCACGGATTGAAGCCATGGCGCAAACGCGCCAAGTTCGGGTCATCGGCCGCATCCCTTTTGATCGTGCAGTGCACAACGCCCTGATGGCCGGAAAAACCGTAATTGAGTACGACGCCAGTCCTGCCGGCGCGGCAATCCGGAATGCATGGAAAGAACTTCGCAAAATATTCAATTAATTTTATGCCAACCACTGACAACATAGCCCCGACGACAACGACGGATGACGACCAGTTTTTCGGGCGCATGAACGACCCCATGGCTGCAGCCAGCATTCGTGGATTATGCGGCGACACCATGGAGTTTTTATACATGAGGTTCTTGCAAAACCCCGCGGGCGCGTTCAGATTCGGCTCACCGAGACGGTTCGCCCTACCTGTTTCGGCAGCAATCCGGGAAGGTAGGGCGAGGCGTCTCGCCGAGCCGCTGGGGTTTTGCAAGAGCTTCAGATAGCTGATTATTTGCTGAAACCATGAAAAAGGATTAACATGATATGAACCAAGATGGATTACCACAGAACGGAATAATCTTCCAGCCGATCGGCGTCATCCACAGCGAGCATACCCAGCCGGAAGCCACACCCATCCAGCCGGCCTACGCCAAGGACTGCACGGGCCGCGCCGAGGTGTATCCGGAATACGCCGATGGATTACGCGACCTGGAGGGGTTCTCGCACATCTATCTGGTTTATCACCTGCACCGGGCCGGACCGGCGAAATTAAAGGTCAAGCCGTTTCTCCAGGACGTGCCGCGCGGCGTGTTCGCCACGCGCGCGCCCTGCCGGCCCAATGCCATCGGCCTGAGCATTGTTAAACTGCTGCGGGTAGAAGGCCGCATACTGCATCTTGCTGGCGTGGATATTCTGGACGGCACGCCGCTTTTGGACATCAAGCCCTACACGGCCAAATTCGACTGCCTCGCCGACACGCGCAACGGCTGGCAGGACGCCGTGGATTACGCCACCGCCCGGGTCAAGGGCCGCCGGGAGTACCGACCTTTGCCGCAAAGAACCGATGCGTGAACCGTTGAAAATGAATAACCGCGACGCTACATTCATAAGTCCCGATGGTTGCGACAACGCGCAACCCTCCACTAAAAAACAACCGGCTTTATTGATCGGTGGAGGGTTGCGCGTCGTCGCAACCATTTTCGCACAACCTATTGAAACCACCTTGCAAAACGGCAAGACAATCACTTAAAAAAAAGGAGCCCATCATGCGTAAAACCGACATTCTGATTGTTGGCGGCAGCGCCGCCGGCGCCACCGCCGCCATTACCGCCAAACGCCATTATCCCGACAAGGAAGTCACCCTGGTCCGCCAGGAAAAACAGGTGCCGATTCCCTGCGGTATCCCCTACATCTTCGGCACCCTGGGCGATGCGTCCAGGAACATCATTCCCGACACCCTGTTGGAAAACAACGGCATCACGCTGAAAATCGCCAAAGTCACAGCGATTACCCCCGACCGATTGACCATCGAAACCACGGCCGGATCGATTGCCTGTGAACGGTTGGTGCTGGCCACCGGATCGGTCCCGGGTCGGCTGCCGGTGCCGGGATTTGATCTGGACGGCACCTTCCCCATTCTCAAGGACATCCCCCACTTGGTAAACCTGCAAAAACGCCTGCAGCAGGCCACGCATGTGGTCGTTATCGGCTGCGGATTCATCGGCATCGAGTTCGCTGACGAAATCCATAAAATGGGCGGCAAAAAAGTATCCGTGCTTGAAATCGCACCATACTGTCTGAGCCTGGCCTATGATCGCGAGTTCTGCGAGGAGATGGAAAGCGCCGTGCGGGCGCGCGGCATTGACATCCGCACCAATGCCAAGGTGCGGGAAATCAAGGGGCAACAACAGGTCGAGGCGGTCGTTCTGGCCGATGGCACGGAAATCCCGGCCGACGTGGTTATCTTTGGTGTCGGCGCCTTGCCCAATGTCGAGATCGCCAAGGCCGCCGGGCTGCAACTGGGTCCGACCGGCGCCATCGCCGTGGATCGCGCCATGCGCACATCGCGCGAACACGTGTTTGCCTGCGGCGACTGCGCGGAAAAAATATCGTTTTTCACAGGATGCCCCAGTCCGTTGCGACTGGCCTCCATCGCCACCCTGGAAGCGCGCATTGCCGGCGCCAACCTGTATTCCGTAAGGCGCGAGCATGACGGCACGGTGGGCGTATGGTCCACGGCCATCGGCAACCTGGCAATGGGCACGGCCGGCCTGACCGAAACTGCCGCACGGCAGAACGGTTACGACTGTGTAGCTACTGCCGTTGAAGGACCGAACCGGCATCCCGGCGGCATGCCGGGCGGCGCGCCAACCAAGTTGAAACTGGTCTTTGAAAAAAACACCGGTGTCCTGTTGGGCGGACAGGTGCGCGGCAACGAATCTTCGGGCGAAATGATCAACATTATTTCCGCCTGCATCCAGAAACGCATGGGCGCCGAAGACCTGGCCACATTCCAGATGGGCACCCATCCGGCCCTGACCGCCTCGCCCATCAGCTATCATCTGGTAAATGCCGCGGAAATGGCCCTGGCCGGAATGCGTAACAAATAGGAGAGATCATGCCAACCTACGAATATGAAGGCCCTGGTTGCGGCCATCGTTTCGACAAGTTTCAAAACATGTCGGACGCACCCGTCAAGAAATGCCCGGAATGTGCGAAATGAATAGCAAGACAACAGTTTTCAAGCATGTTTTCGGTCCGGTGCCCTCCCGGCGTCTGGGTCGTTCGCTGGGCGTGGATTTGATCCCGTTCAAGACCTGTTCGTACGACTGCATCTATTGTCAATTGGGGCGCACCACGCACAAAACGGTTGAACGTCGTGAATACGTGCCCCTGTCAACCGTTTTGGACGAACTGCGCCTGAAATTAAAACAAACCCGACCGGACTATGTCACCCTGTCCGGCTCCGGCGAACCCACATTATACGAACCGCTCGGTGAACTCATTCGCGGCATCAGAAAAATCACCAGGATTCCCCTGGCGGTCCTGACCAACGGCTCTTTATTATGGGAGCCGGACGTGCAACAGGCGCTGCTGCCGGCCGATCTGGTTGTCCCTTCGTTGGACGGCGGCGATCAATCGGCGTTTGAATACGCCAACCGGCCGCATCGTAAAATCACCTTCGAGAAGATGACAACGGGGCTGGCTGAATTCCGCAAACAATACAAGGGCCAACTGTGGCTTGAGGTCTTCCTGTTGGGCGGCGTCACAGCCATCGAGGCCGAAGTCGCCAAGATTGCGTCGATTGCCCGCCGGCTCAAGCCGGACCGCATCCAACTCAATACCGTCACCCGGCCGCCCGCGGAGGATTTCGCCTTTCCCGTGCAACCGGCCCGGTTGCGCCTGTTGCGCCGGATATTCGGCCGGAGCGCGGAAGTGATTGCCGAGTTTCGCAAACCTGCCAGCACTACCGGCAAGGCGGACGAGCACGCCGTGCTGGGCATGCTTGCAAGGCGCCCCTGCACATTGAAAGACATCTCCGGCGGCCTGGGACTGCACCCCACCCAGACCGGCAAAATTCTGGAACACCTGCTGACAGCCCAAAGCATCGAGGAAAGACGCACGGAAGGCCAAGCCTATTTTCAGGCAGCCCCCCCGCCAGTCTCGAACCGGCGGAAAGCCGGCGGAACCACGGTACGTCAACGCAAAACACAAACTACCGGGCGGCCATGACCAGCACCATCTTACAGGAACTAAGAATGAATACCATCGCAACAGACTGGCAAACCACACGATTACGTTTTTAACATTGGCCACATACTAAGGATCTTATAATAATCAAGACGCTTATCGAAGTAGGTCGGGCATTCTTGCCCGACCAGGTCAGGCAGGAATGCCTGACCTACGATTTAGCATGTCCAGACTAATATGAGAAGGTTAGTAACAATCCATACAATAGAGTTACTTTCAAAAGTCCGGACGGTTGCGACGACGCGCAACCCTCCAGAGAAAAAATAGTCGGTTTTATTCATATTTGGACGGTTGCGCGTCGTCGCAACCTGTTTTGCATAGACTTTTGAAACCAGATAAACAACATATACAAGGAGCAAACCATGCCGACATTACCTAAAACAGTGCAGCAAGCCTGGGCCGACCGCGACGGCCCCGTGATCCTGGCCACGGTGGATGACGATGGCACACCCAACATTATCTATGCCACCTGCGTCGCCCAGTCCGGAGAGGAACACCTGGTTGTCGCTGATAATTACTTCGACAAGACCCGCCGCAACATTTTACGTGGCGGCAGAGGCGCCCTGCTCTTCCGCACCAAGTCCGGCAAGGCCTTCCAGGTCAAAGGCGTTTTGGAATATCACCGCTGCGG
>JAIVGW010000054.1 GCA_020201415.1 Lentisphaerota bacterium | reverse complement strand
TATACACAGCGTCTTAAGTAATGCAGCATAACCGCCTGAGAGAATCGTTGGGGTTGGCCCAGATGGCTAGCTGTTCGGATACCTCCGCGACGAGATGGTCGAGGGTTTCGAAATACTGATTATGCACGCGTAACCTGCGAAGGAGTTTCCAGACTCTCTCGATAGGATTGAGTTCGGGGCTGTACGGGGGAAGGTAGTCAAGATGCAGACACTGCGGACAGGTGGCCGAGTGATGATAGCCGGCGTTGTCAGTAATGATGACGGTACGGCGGCGGCGATTCCGGTAACGAGCCAAGTGTTGCAAGAAGGCAGCGAAGCTATCGGCGTTGAAGGGTGAAGCCGTCATGGTAACCAGTTTTCCAGAACGAATCTGCACGGCGCCGAACAAAGCGATGGATTTGCGCGTAGGGGCATGGAGCAGAACAGGATCCTTTTCCTCTGGCGGCACCCACATGAGGCACCGCGAACCATGTTGTTGCAAGTGGCATTCATCGAGACTCCATAAATCCACCGAAGGATTATTGGCCAGCCTGTGTAGTTTTTTTATATCGCTTCTGCGCTTCTGGATCGGCCTTCGCAATCAGCGGTCGCGGTTTCCGGAGGCGGAACCCCATGGCGCGAAACAACCGCTGGCATTGGCGCACACCGATCTCGACACCGTGAGTCGCCCGCACATGGTGCGACAAGAGCTTGCCGTCCCATATGTTCTGTCCGTACCCCAGAGTCCGAGGAGATGTTCGCAACGCCTGTTCAATCTCATCCCACTGTGCGTCGGAAATCCGTCGCGGCCGCCCGCTCCGTTCGCCCTCGCTCAATCCTGCGAACCCCTTCTCGTTAAAGCGTTGTACCCATCGTTGGACGGTTACCGGGCTTGGTCGTAGCGCGATTCTTCCGAGCGCTGAATTTCCTGCTGCACGGCAATCTGCATTATCTGGCAATCCGCCACCTCGAGCTTGCGCATAGACACCTCCTGTTCTGGATGCGCAGAAGTTTCGTCGAATTACCCTTAAAAGTCAATCATATTATACTGCATTATTTATGTCGTTATGTATAAGTTCCCCGTTTCAGCCACGGCCAATCCCCATCGCGCCATATCCGTTTCCGCAGTAGAAGAGCCTCAAGAAAGCATCTTCTCTGACAACGCACGGGTACTCGACCATTTGCGATTTCCAGACAGGGCAGCCCACAAAACAAGCCTGCGCGTAACCGGATGAAATGGCTGTAGAAAAAAAACATTCAGGAAAAAATATCTTGCAGTTTCAATTCATAATTCGTATATTTCAATAAATGAAATGTTCAAATTATGAAAAGAATCGGGATGAAGCGCAGCCGGACATGCAGGAGTTCGCGGACACTCTGGTGCGCCTGATGCCGCGGCTGGTCCAGGGTTTGATGCACCAGGAACGCAACCATCTCGCGCGCGGTCTGATTACCGTGCCACAGTTCTGGACGCTGCAGCATGTGGCCACCGCCGGCGCCACCTGCATGCATGAGCTGGCGCAACGCCTGGGCGTCAAATCATCCACTTTTACCAGCATGGCTGACAAAATGGTCCGGCAAGGGCTGGTTAAACGCCGCAGCGGCGCCGACCGCCGGATGGTCATGCTGGAGGTCGCCGCCAAAGGACGCGCCATTCTTGACCAGATCTATCGCGAGAAACGCCAGGCGGTCAAGCGCCTTTACGCCGAAGTACCGGCAAGCGACCGGGCAGTGTACCTACGGGTCATCACCCAGGTTGTGCAAAATATCGATGCTGCACCCCTGAGGCCGGCCCGCCCCCGCCATACCGCCAATCAACCATCGAAACGCCACCGGCAGTCCCGCACCGACAACACCGGGCCTGTTCACGCTGCAACGACACAACGGCCTGCTTCCGGAAAGACACCATGAATACCCGACACCTGATCATACTGGCAGCCGGGCTGATCACCCTGATCCTGCCGGCGGGTTCTGCCGCCGTCACGGACACCCGTCCGGTTTATACACTGGAAGATTGCCTGCGCCTCGGCCTGGAACGGTCCGCGCTGGTGGCCAATGCCACGCGCGATGCCGCCATTGCCGAAGCGCGGGTCTGGCAGGTGAGGTCGGAAGCCCTGCCGCAGTTTGATTTGAAGGGCAATTACACACGCATGGACAAGCTGACGGAAATCACGTTTGACGAGCGCGTGATTGAGGTCGGAAGCCTGAACAGTTACAGCATCAACCTCGGCGCGCGGCAACTGCTCTATTCCGGCGGCAAGGTCATGGCGGCGCTGGAGGCGGCGCGCACGGCGCGGCGTTACACCGCCACCGGCATCATGGCCGCGCGGGCGGCAATGATTCGCGACATCACCACCGCCTTTCACGATGTGTTGCTGGCCCAGGCCGCCGTGGATGTGCGCCGGGATTCCATGGCGCACCTGCAATCGATGAGGGACGAAGCCGAACTGAAAAAAAGTTACGATGTGGCGTCGGAATTCGAAGTGCTCAGCGCCCGGGTGCGCCTGGCCAACGAACGCCCGCTGCTGATTAGGGCCGTCAACATTCTGGACATGGCGCGCAATAATCTGAGCCGTCTGCTGAGCCTGCCCACGGATGATTTTAAATTGGAAGGAAGAATCGCCCAGCCCGATTTGGAAATCGACGATCTGGACACCGCGCTTGATCTGGGACTGGTGCAACGCCCCGAACTGATCCAGATGCAGGATCTGGTTGAAATGCGCCATCAGGACTTGCGCGCGGCGCGCGGCGACTGGCTGCCGACGGTGCGCGCTTCAGCCAACTACGGAGCATCCAATCCGGACCAGGACAGCGGCTTTGGCTCGGACGAATCCTGGAGCCCACGCTGGAACGCCGGGATCACGGCGGAATGGAGTTTGTTTGACGGCGGCCGGCGTTACGGAGTAATCCGTGAAAAACGACTGGAAGTTGACAAACAACAGGAGGATTTACACGAACTCACGCGCAATGTACGACTGGAAATAAGGCAGGCCTGGCTTGATAAGCAATACGCCGCGGAAGCGGTCCAGGGCAGCGAGGAAAACGTCAACCTGGCCGAAAAGGCTTTGGCCATTGCCCAGGTGCGCTTTGCACAGGGCCTGTCAACATACCTGGAACTCACGGAGACCAACCTGGCACTGAGCACCGCCCAATTGGCGCGTCTGCAGGCGCTGCGCGATCTTATCCATGCCACCGCCCGATTGCGTTATGCCTGCGGACTGGATTACACACCAAATGAATAAAGCATAATAGCGTCTTCTTTTTACTTTTGTGAGCGACTCTTTTTCAATAAACCTTACCTAATAAATCACTACATCATATTTATAATCAGCAACCTACAGGAATAGCATATGGATACGCCCCACTCTTCTGACAGTCAAATTGATCGTCCCACCAGGCGCCGACAGGGCCGCCTGCTGCTCAACATCGCCATTATCCTGGCGATCCTGCTGGTGCTTGCCATGATGGCGGTAAAACGCTTCCGACCACCGCCACCGGATATTCCCAGCGAACCGCGCGCTATCCCGGTGGCCACCGTCACCCTGCAGCCCGTGGACGCACCAGATCAGCTGATCGTGCCGGGCCGGATCGAGCCCTGGCGAGCTGTGGAAGTTCCGGCGGTGCAACCGGGCCAGATTGTTGAAATTCCGGCAGACAAAGGCGACCTGGTCACCGCCGGTAAATTATTATTGCGGCAGGATCAGGACCTGCTGATGGTGGCGGAAAAGCGTAGCAGCCTGTTGCTCGCAGACAGCGCCCGTGAATTGCAACGTCGCGGCAAACTGCAGGAGGCCGGCGCCATGGCCTTGAACGAACTCGAAGCTTTGCAGACACGGCACGATCTGGCAGAGGCCGAACTGGCTGAAGCCCGACTACGCCTGACACGCAGCGCCATCCTCAGTCCGATTGACGGTCTGATCGACCGGCGCTACCTGGAGCTGGGCGAGTATGCCAGGGAAGGTGATCCCCTGTTTCGCGTGATTGAAATTGACCGGGTAAAAATCACCTGCCATGCACCCGAAAGGGACATTTCAGCTTTCAAGCAGGGACAGAAGGCATTGTTTACCGTGGATTCGATTCCAGACATGACTTTCACCGGAACCATTGCCTTTGTCGCAGCCATGGCCGATCCGCAAGTCAACGCCTTCCCTTTGGAGATAACAGCATCCAATCCCGGCCACCGCTTGCGGCCCGGTATGATTGCCCGGGTTCAACTGGATAAAGGTGTTAGAAAAAGCTCCATAGTGGTGCCGCTGCAGGCAATCATTACCCGTAAGGGCGAGCATATAGTATTCCAGGCAGAGGATGGACACGCCCGCAGCCGCGCGGTAACCATTGATGCCATTTTCGGCGCCAGCGCCTTGTTGAGCGACGGGCTCGAACCAGGCGCGGAGTTGATCGTGGAAGGCCATCGGGCGCTGATCGACGGAATGCCCGTCAGCGTCATCACCGGAAACTGACCACGGAGCACGCTTCATGTTATTGACCGATAAATCCATCAGCTACCGCAATGCCGTACTGGTATTCATGGTCATGCTGCTGTTCTCCGGTATCAGCAGTTACATGACCATTCCCCGGGAAGGAACGCCGGATATAACCATTCCCTATGTCTTCATATCCGCGCCCTACGAGGGCGTGGCTCCCGAAGAAATCGAAAACCTGGTCGTCATCCCCATGGAGCGGCAATTGCGCGACCTGGAAAACGTCAAGGAGATGACTGCCACCGCCGCGGAAGGCGTGGGAACCATCATTATTGAATTTACTCCCGCGGAAGATATCAACAACGCCTTGCAGCGCACCCGCGACAAACTCAGTCTGGCGCGGCGCGACCTGCCCGGCGATCTTGACGAGCCGGTGGTCGAAGCCTTTAATTTCAGCACGGATTTCCCCATTCTGATCTTCACCATCTCCGGCAGCCGGGACCTGCAACGCCTCAAGCGCCTGGCCGAAGACCTGCAGGATCTGATTGAAGATATGCCCGGAGTCAAACAGGCCGCGATCGGCGGCGTGCGGGAACGCGAAATCCGCGTCGAAATCGACATGTTCCGTCTGGCCGGCCAGCGGCTGACACTGGGACGGCTGCTGAACCGGATTGCCGAGGAAAACCGCACTGTTTCCGCCGGCAACCTGGAAATGCGCGGCAACAATCTGCAGGTGCGCGTACCCGGCGAATACGACATGGCGGCGGACTTGCGTGACATCTTGCTGGAAGTGCGCGATGGTGTGCCGATTTACCTGCGCGATGTGGCCCAAGTGCATGACACCTTCAAGGATCTGGAATCCATTTCCCGCATTAACGGCGAACCGGGAGTATCGCTGCATGTAAAAAAACGCTCGGGTGAAAACACCGTATCCCTGATCCAGCGGATCCGCGACGCTCTCGATTCGCATACATTGCCGGATGACATCAAACTGACCATCATCCGCGACC
>JAIVGW010000293.1 GCA_020201415.1 Lentisphaerota bacterium | reverse complement strand
GCTTACAGCGGCTTGACCGCATAAGCCCCGCATAAGCCTACAGGTATAGGGGGATGATGTAATGCTTTGGCCCTCAGCAATTTTATGGGTCGATTATTTTGGGTGTTTGGGGTTGACAGGCTGGGGGTAGGGGAGTAGAAGCTAAGTAATGATGATTCGAGCGGCTTGTTTTCAAGGGATAGGTGTCTGTAAATCTGTTTCAGAAGGATTCGTTATGCAAAAAACGACCGAAAAATCAGTGCTTTGTCTGCTGTGCTGTATTTTAAGTGTTTTCATTGGACTGGTCAACAATGAGGCGCGAGCCGCCACATCGCCGCCGGGGCAGCAACTGGTCCTGGTCGAGAACGGCAAGGCTTTGGCGCCAATCGTCATCTTTGCCGATGCGCCGCCGCTTACGCGGCAGGCGGCCGACGAGCTGGCCTATTATATCGAGAAAACCAGCGGCGCCAAACCTGAGATTATCGCAGGGCGGCCCGATCCGTTGCCGGAGCACGCTATCTGGGTGGGCTACCAGCCAGTGTTGAATGAATTGTTTCCGGATCAGGATTTTGATTTCCAGCATCCGGAGGAAATCCTGATCGCGGCGAATGACAAACATCTGGTCATTGCCGGGCGCGACCGGTGGGATCCGGACCACCTGACGGTAACTTTTCGGCGGCGGACGATCGAGGGTATTCAGCAGGAATACGGCACGCATAATGCCATCTACACGTTTTTGCAAGATTTTCTCGGGGTGCGCTGGCTCTGGCCCGGCGAGCTGGGTGAAGACATCCTTAAACAGAAGACTATCGCATTTGAGCCGTTCGCATACCGCTATCACCCTCAGGTCCGCGCCCGCGCCGGATTGTTCCCGTGGACTGCGTTGGATTGGGGTGGATTGCTCGGACCGGATAATCCGGGTTCGTTCGTTGGTGGGGCCAGCAGTCAATACTGGGTGCGGGCCCAGCGGCTTCAACTTTGTGAACTGCCATCGCCGGGTGGTCACGGCCCCTGGGGCAGTTGGTGGGAAAAATACCATAAGACCAACCCGGAATATTTTGCTCTGCAACCCGACGGCACTCGGGGTGGCGGGGATAAACCGTACCCCAGCGCCGGTAACATCAAGATGTGCCACTCCAACCCTGATGTCGCCCACAAGTGGATGGAGGATGTGGCTGCGCAACTTGCTGATAATCCGAATCAACGAATTTTTAATGCTTCGCCGGGCGATGGCTGGTATTCGGGCCACTGCATCTGCGAGAATTGCCGGGCCTGGGACCATCCCGACGGCGAGCCGCGCCCTTTCACATGGCAAGGCCTCGGTCAGCAGTACATAGCTCTTTCGGACCGGGATGTTACTTTCGCCAATCGTTGCGCAAGATTATTGCGTGAGCGCTACCCGGATCGGGGGTATTATGTATATATGCTGGCCTACGGCCATTCGCGTCCGCCTCCCACAACGGTTCCATTGTCGAAAGAAGGACTCACCGCGAAAATTTCGGCGGCTGGGGGCGGGTCACGAAAAATAATTTCTGGCGCCCCAATGTAGGCAGTCCGGTCGGATGGACGTGGGGCATGCCTGACGTGCCGTTAAGGCGGACGATGGATGATCTGCGGTTTGCCGCCGCGCACGGGTGGATGGGCATATACGTCGATTTTCTCCGCGAGCACTGGTCCACACAAGGACCT
Organism: Lentisphaerota bacterium; assembly: GCA_020201415.1. Taxonomy (GTDB): domain Bacteria; phylum Verrucomicrobiota; class Kiritimatiellia; order JAAZAB01; family JAAZAB01; genus JAIVGW01. The sequence continues at coordinate 4,327 of JAIVGW010000293.1, read as the reverse complement.
TTGTACTACCTGATGGCGCAACTGACCTGGAACCCGCATCAGGACGGCGAGGCGATTCTGAAGGATTATTATCAGCGCGCCTTCGGTCCTGCCGCAAAGGAAATGGAGGCTTACTGGAATTACATGGAAGAAATTCGTGAAGGGTGTTACGGAACTGAAAAGCCCGGGGCAAGCGACCACGACATCATCGAGTATTACAACGAAGAACGCCTGGATAAAGCTGCCGTCCTGCTTGATGACGCCAAAGACGCCTTGGGGCCTGCGGATGATCGCTACCGCGAGCGCATCGAGTTTGTGGAAGTCGGCCTGAGGTTTACGCGTCTATACACCGAAACGGGTCGGCTGATGCGCCGAATTGAAAATCATGAAGATCCGGACGGCAAGATCCGCGCACAGGCTATGACCAATTGGGAGCAGATCTGGGCGTTGCGGCAGGCGCATCCCGGCGCCTTGCGCTGGAATAACATTTTTAAAGGCGCCAGTGGCAACGGCCCGCCGGCGCGTTTCGATCCGGGATTTGATCCGGGTAAATTGTAAACTGTCCCGGTGGCCGTACGGTTCGCCCCGAACACCAAGGCATGCGCCGCCGTTATGGGCGTCATACAGGCTGGGTTTGCAATCACCGTCTTGACATCCGGGTTAATGGTTAGATTTGTTCTTAAAAAACCACGGAGGAAATCCAATGAGCATAATCAACCGTGCGGGGATAATGCTGGCAATGGCGGCGTTTGGCTGGCAGGTTGCTTTGGCAAATACATATCTGGTAATAGACGTATCCGGCGGACCGTCTGCTTCGAGTTATCCGGTCAGCATGCTGAGCGCCGTGCCGGGCGGTGGGTGGACGGATGATTACAAGACTGCCAAGATCGTATTACGGAAAATACCGGCAGGGACATTCATCATGGGATCGCCTGAAGGCGAGTTTGGCAGGGATCCCGACGAAACCCAGCATCAAGCGACCTTGACCGAGGATTTTTACATCGGGGTATTCCCGGTAACGCAGAGGCAATGGGAACGGGTGATGGGGGATTGGCCGAGTTTTTTCAACAACACCGCATATCGTGATTCCCGGCCGGTGGAGCGCGTGACTTACTACGAGATACGCGAAAATCCGAACAACAGCTCTATCAGTCCGAACTGGCCGCAATCATCCCAGGTTCATGTCGATTCGTTCATGGGCAAGTTGCGGGACAAGACGGGGTTGGCTACGTTGGACTTGCCGACGGAGTCGCAATGGGAATACGCCTGTCGTGCGGGGACAGCCACGGCGCTCAACTCTGGATACAATTTAACCAACACCGTCGCCGATGTGCGGATGGATGAGGTGGGGCGGTATTGGTATAACGGCGGTTCGGGATATAGTTCGAGTTGCGATCCTAACGCGGGTAGCGCGACGGTGGGATCATATTTGGCGAACCAGTGGGGATTGTATGACATGCACGGGAATGTATGGGAATGGTGTCTGGATTGGGAGGGGGCCTATCCGGCTACGGTGACGGATCCTGTCGGCGCGGCGTCGGGGTCGGACCGCGTGTTGCGGGGCGGGAGTTGGTTCGACAACGCGAGGTACTGCCGTTCCGCGTATCGCGGCAACGACACTCCGTCGCACCGGTACGCCTACTACGGCTTCCGCCTTGCCAGGACCCTGCAACCCCACACGCTGACGGTAGTCAGCGGAACCGGTGGGGGCGAGTATGCCGTAGGCACGGCGGTAGCCGTGACGGCAGACGAGCCTCCCGCCGGTCAGGTTTTCGACTATTGGACAGTGGACCCTTCGGATGCGGACTTAGGGGTGTCTTTCGATCCGACGCTATCATCCACTACAGCCACTATGCCGGCGCATCCGGTAACGCTGACGGCCAATTATGCCGCCATAGGAACAGTCACCACGCCCGTATTTAGCCCTGATGGAGGGAAACACGCAGGCAGCAACTTGCACGTGACAATCACCTGTTCAACCGATGGCGCGACGATCCGCTATACGACGAACGGCAACGACCCAACGGAATTAAGTCCAGGCGTTTTATCCGGCGGCACGGCACCCGTGCCGGTGCCGGGCACACTAAAGGCCAAAGCGTTCAAGAGCGGGATGAACCCCAGCGCAACCAAGTCGGCGAGCTATACGGCGGCAGCCTCCGTGGCCACGCCGACCTACAATCCCGACGGCGGCGAACATGCTGGCGACAGCGTGATCGTCACGGTAAGTTGCACGACTGCTGGCGCGACGATCCGTTACACCACCGATGGCAACACCCCAACGGAATCCAGCACAACAGTGGCATCGGGCAGTTCAGTGTCCGTGCCCATTCCCGGCACACTGAAGGCCAAGGCCTGGAAGACGGGAATGAATCCAAGTGCGGTGAAATCCGCAAACTATACGGCTGTAGCCCCCGATCCCGACCTTGGCCCATCGGTGCGCGCCAACGGCGAACGCGGCACGGTCACGGTTAGCCATGGCCAGACTGTTGCCATTACGGTCACGATGGCCGCCGGTGAATATATTGGCATAAATGCCGACTGGTGGGTGGTGGCCATTCCGAGCTATGGGCAAATCTGGTATTATATGAATGCGCTCATGGAGTGGGTGGAATTTCCTGCCAACGACTTGTTCGCCCTGCAACCCGCATTACAGGGGCCGCTGATGAACGTCCCTGTTCCGGTGACGGTATTGCCGGGTATGACATTGCCTCGTGGCACATACATTTTCTACTTCGCTGTGGATCAGATGGATGGCATCCTGAATTACCCGGACGGGCCGATTCTGGTGGATTCCGTGACGGTGGTGGTGGAATAATAAGAGAGGGCTGAAAGTCGAAAGCTAAAGGTTTGAAGATTCCGTTTTGCCGCCATCCGTTTGCTCCCGGTGTTGTTTTAGTTGGAAGCCGATTTAATTTCATCTTCGTCCGGATAATACTTGCGTACACAATCAGGGCACAGGCCGTGGCTGAAACGCGCATCGGAATGCCGGGTCACGTAACTCTCGATCTGCTCCCACAGGCCCTTGTCATCCCTGATTTTCTTGCAGCCGGCGCAGATGGGGATCAGGCCTCGCAGGGTTTTAACTTCGGTTAGTGCTTGTTTCAGTTGGGCCTCGACCTCTTTTCTGCGCTCTATTTCCGCTTGGGCGTGCGTCAACTCCGCATTGATTTCGGCCATTTGCCTTAAAATAGACAGGATGGGACGGTTTTCAATGTGGACCTGCTTGCGGCTGGATTCTAAACGCAGGTACAGGTACAGCAAGGGAAATGCCATCACAGCAACCAAGGAGCGACTTGCAAAAGTGCCACCCATGATCTGCCAGTAGTTGGGCGTGCCCCAGAAAGCACCTGTCGTGAAGAGAATAACATCGAGCCACATAACCGCGATCAAGGTAAGAAAAGTACGTAGCATCAGGTGGACGCTCTTATTTTTTCCGGCTAATGCCTCCCAGATGATGGCCAGGAACACCAGATTTGCCAGCGTTGCCATCACTGACGCTATGTTTATGCGGAGACTGGGGAGGGGGATGCCCTGCATCGGAGTGCTGCTCATGAGAGCGTTTTGCATGTGCAAAATGATGGCAATCAGAGGAGTAAGGGTAGAAACCAATACAATCGTCAGGATGAGATGGCGGGTTACGCGCGGGCCTTCAAAGACGTAGATCACGAAGACCCCGAGCAATAGGGCTGTGTAGAAGACCGTTGATCCTACATTGAAGCTGATCAGTCCAACATCAACGCGCATGCCGGCGTCTGTGATCCACGACATGAGAGCGGTAATACTGCCGATCAGGGCATAGAAGAATATTAGCCCGAAGCGATGTCGTAAAGCATGCGTGCCCAGCACCACCATGTAAACTATCATTGCCTCCACGATTAAGATCAGTAGTTGAGAATTCATATGCTGCATCTATCTTGTCTCACAGAAAAAACGCTACTTTGGCAATATGATTGAATTCACTACCGTCCCACAGGGACGGGAATGTTGGAATGCTGGAACAATGGAATGTTGGTAATCAAAGAGTTACGAAACACAGCCATGCTGTTTTTGTTAAATATGGTCCCGTTTTCTGCTTGCTGGATTTTGTGCCGCAACCCTCCTGTCCCCATTATTCCAGCATTCCCTCATTCCAATTTTCCATGGGATTCCTATGGAGCGGAATCTGTAAAGATTCCGGCACTTACTTCAAACCACTTTTGAGGGTCTAAAACCGCTGCTGATAAGAATGGCAATAGGGCGTGCCGTTCTTCTTTTCGTAGTAGTCCTGGTGATAGTCCTCAGCCTTCCAGAAGGTGTCGGCTGGCAGAAGCTTCGTGGCCACGTCGTACCCTTTGTCCCTCAAGATGCG
>JAIVGW010000292.1 GCA_020201415.1 Lentisphaerota bacterium | reverse complement strand
GCACTGTCGGACCGGCATGTTAAATTTGCCAATATCGTAGGGCGAATGTTGAAGGAGACATATCCGGACAAAGATTACTATGTCGGCATGTTATCCTATGGAATTTGGCGGCCAGCGCCGATCGGGGAAAAACCCGATGACAATGTTCTCATAATCAATTGTTCAAACTTTTTTTGGGATTTGAAAAACCCGGGCCAGATGGCAGAGCCCCCCGCTGTTCAATTTGCGAACTGGGGAAAAGTATCCAGTAAACAGATCTGGAGACCGAATACCGGCGATCCCGCCGGATGGCAGAAGGGTTTGGCGGATGTTCCCTTCACCCGTCGCGCGGAGGTATTCCGCCATGTTGCTGACAATAAGGGTGCGGGAATCTACGTGGACAAGGTCTGGAACTATTGGGCAACCCAGGGGCCGATCTATTACCTGATGGCCAAATTGGCATGGGACCCCTACGCGGATGCCAATGCGATCATGGATGATTACTATCAGCGTGGCTTTGGTCCGGCATCCGCCGAGCTCAAGGAATATTGGACAATGATGGAAAAAGCCCGCGACCGGAAAGTGGATGAATTCAAGGAAGAAATCGATGGATACCCGGAGGTGTATGATCAGGCATTCTTTGACAAGGCATATGGATTATTGGATCAAGCGGCAGCCAAAGTGGCTGACGCCCCGAAAAAATATGGGGAGCGGGTGGCCTATGTCCGGTTCGGATTGGACTATATCAAATTAATGTCCGACATCCGTGCCGAGGTGGCAAAAGTGATCCAAAGCAAAGGCGAGGACAAGGAGGCCGACCAGAAAGCCCGCGAGTTGTGGGGTGAAATTGAGGGGATGCGCCAAGCTTATCCTGACGCAATGAACTGGATCTATATCTCTCCCCAAACCAGGCAGATGCGGAGGGGGGGAGTGATGCACCCCGACCATTTAAAGGGTTCTCTAAAGCCAGCTAGCGCCCCCGCAATCGATACCAATACAGACGATCCGAATGCGGATCTATTCTGACACGCCCTGTCTTACCCATAATACAGGCGCACCCGTTCGGTGATGCGGTTCCTGGCGACGTCAAGAATCTTGATTTCACGTTCGGCATTTTCCACCGAGTCGGAGGCATGGGCGGCATTGACCATGATGTCATGGCCGAATTCACGCCGCACCGAGCCCGTGGGCGCCTTGCTGGGGTCCGTCGATCCGAGCAGGTTGCGGATTTTTGCAACGGCATTGACGCCGCTGTAAATAAGGGCCAGGCATTTACTGTTGCCCTCCTTATGGAAGGCCTCAGGTTTGCAGGTGGGCGGGTAGAATCCTGTCATGAATTTGATCAATTGATTGAAATGCTCGTCGCCAATCAGCGGGCCCAGGTTGTTCTCCAGCATGGCCACCACGGGCGCGGGGATCGAAATGTGCAGCTCCTTTTCCAACAGGCGCACGGCCACTGACGTTACTTGATCCTTCATTTTTTCACGCAGTATCTGCCGCACCGGCCGGTAGAATTCCTCGGCCTGGGCCATGCTCATGCGATGGACATTGGCGGCTATGATGCGCAGGCCGGAACGGGACAGCAGGTCGATGATGTTGCCCGGTCGGGCGTTGGGGAAACGGAAATTGTCGGGCTTGATCAGCACCAGGGTGCGCTGCCAGCCGGGAGCGTCGGCCAGACTGTCGCCCGCGTGCTGCACTATTCCGGCGTCGGCATCGGAGTAGGCGCCCCAGAGTTTTAATACCGCCGCGGTTTCTTCATGCGTGCGACTGATCAGCACTGCCGGTTCAAAATACTGCACATTGCCGCGTTCGTCCACGACATAATCGCCAAAAGTGTCTCTGACCGTTTCGCCGCCGCTGATGGCGACGTGTCCGGCCGTTTCGCTTACGCGCCGGATGGCATCTTCACCCTCCAGCAGGATCAACATGACGCGGCGCGGTCGGCCGGTCAGGGGGTCGGGAGTATAGTTTTTCAGGATATAATCCGCCAACAGGTTGCAGGTGGCGGGCGGCAGCCGGCTGAGTCCGCCGCGCACCAGATCGGCGTATTGCCGGGCCAGAGGCAGGCTGGGCGCAAACATACGGGCTTCCGCCAATTCCAGGCCGGTTCTGCTTAAAAACCGGCCAATGACACCGCCCGTACGCGACTTTGATATCGTGTAGGGGTTGATCAGGACAAATCCAAGTTCAGCACCCATGGCGACCTTTTCCGTTGTTGCTTTTTAATAACCGTGCAATATATATTAAAATCATGACATGGACAAGCACAACGTTACAAAAAAAACTCGGAATGTCCCAAAAATGCGCACATAGCTTGACAAAAAATGTAATTTACGTAGAGTGAGCCAATGAACTTTATTCGTGCGGTTTTGCCGGTATTCCTGTTCTTGGTCGTATGGGAAGCGCCGGCAATTGATGATTTATCGTCCCTGGTAGCTACCGCCATGGAGTGGAATCCGCGGGTGCGGATTGCCGAGCAGCAGTTGGAACAGGCTGCCGCCGAACGTGCTGAATTACGCGGGTTTTTCGATCCGCGGCTGACGGCGGGCGCGGAACATCTGGATTCGGTCGGCGGTCGGCGGGAAGCTTTGCTGCGCGCCGGCGCCGCTGCGCCGGTGCTGCCCGGCGTTTATCTGGACGCGGTGCTGGAAGAGCGGTTGCTGGACCAGACCGGTGACATTCAGGACAATGATTACGAAAACCTGATCCAGAGCACGGCGCGGTTGCGCGTCAACGCGCCGCTGCTGCAGGACCGGGGCTGGCGTCAGTGGAAACTGGCGGACTTGAGCGCGGCGCATGCTTATGAAATGGCGCTGGGGCGTCTGCTGGCGGTGAAACAGGAGGTGCGACGGGAGGTGGAACGCCAATATCTGGCGCTGGTGGAGGCTCAGGCGCTGGAGCTGGTGGTGCAAGCGGCGACCATGCGTTCCGCCAGGCTGCTGGAGGAGGCCGAAATCATGGTCGGACTCCAGGTCCTGCCGGAATACCAGTTGTATGCCACGCGCGCGTCCCTGGCTCTGCGCCGGGAAGATGAGGCGTCCGCCCGCCAGTCCTGCGAGATTCAACGCCTGCAGTTGCTGGAATTGCTTGCGGCGCCCACCGTGCCGGAGATGCAGCCGCTAGACGCGGAGGCGCTGCTGGAATGGGCCAAGCGGCTGGATCTGCCTGAAGTGTACAGCGCCGCCGGGTATCTGTACCAGCGCGGTTCCTATGCCCGCATTCTGGCCCAGATCGAGTCGGTGCGCGCCGCGCGCGATCTGGAATCCGACCGGCTGCGGTCGAATCTGGGGCTGGTGCTGGAAGCCACTTTGCAGGGCGAAGATCCCGATAGTCCCATTGCCACGGGGCGCTACTTGAGCGAACGCAACTTCGGTGTAATGGCCGGCGTGGTCTGGAGCCGTCCCTGGGGTTACCGCGCGGAGCGTGCGCGCGTGCGCATCCAGGAGGCGCTGTTGCGCGAGCAGCACGAAGATTTGCGGCAGGTGGAGGAGCGGGTGCGGACCGAGCTGGCTGTGGCCCACCAACGTTTCAGCACGGCGCGCGAGCGCCTGCGCCTGGTGGTGGATGCCGCTGAAGCCTCGCGCCGGGCCTTGGAATCCGAGGATGAGCGGTTTCGTTTGGGCGAAGGGCGCAGCCGGAATGTGCTGGATGCGCAAAAAGACTTGACGGACACCCAGAAACGGCAAATAGTAGCGGCATTGGAGTTATTGCGTGCGTTTTGCGAGTTTAATTATTCTTCCGGATACATGCTGGATGTCCGCCCTGAGGATGGCTGAAAAATGATGACCAGAATTAAAGATTTGTTCGGTTTCGGCGAGGAACGCGAGGAGGTGCAACCGCCCCTGGAAAACTCGATTTTGCCGGATCACCAGCGTGACAAGCTGGAACGGGATATAATGATCCTGGAAGACGAGTACGGCATCAAGGAAAAGCAGTTGCACAAGGAAGCCGAACGCCAGGTGCAGGATGCCGCCAAGGATTCGTTGAAGCAGATGCACGTGATCCAGATGGGGCGCTGCCCCCATTGCGGCGAACACCTGAACGAACATGTCTTTGCCGCCATCTGCGAGTCGTGCGGCTGGAATACCTTTGATGTGCCGCGCCGCGGCCCGACCCGCGTGCATCTTGCAGACCAGAAGACGGTGATTGATTCCGAACGCTGCTACGTGTCGGCGATCGGTGATGTGTTTCTGGTGAAAAATGATGTCGTTATCGCGCGCCTGCTGAAGGGGTCGGTGGCCTGGATTGAATATGTATGGGACCGGCAGGAATTGGATGAGCGCTACAAGGTCATGCTGGAGCGGCTGCATATTTTCTGCGGTTGGTGCAATGCCCGCATCGATTCCAGCAACGAGGAGTTTCATCTGGTCCACATCGCCTTCGGCTCCACCCAGGAGCGTTATGTTTTTTGTTCGGATGCCTGTTACGAGGCCTTCCGTAAGATGTATCCTTCACGGGTCCATCGCAATTGCTACGAACGCAAATGCGCGGAATGTGATATGTGTGTCAAGCGTTACGATGATGATGAAAACGGCAGCTTCCAGGTGATTGCCAAGGATCTGCTGCGTTTCAAGGCCATAAAGAAACCGGGAGCGGG
>JAIVGW010000053.1 GCA_020201415.1 Lentisphaerota bacterium | reverse complement strand
TCAGTGACGGCAGCGTTGAAAAAATCGAATTCCCGCGCACCTGCTGGCACTCGCATAGCAGCCGCGACGGCCGGTTGATTATCGGCGATTCACACAATGGATTCTACCGCGGCTGCGCTTCCACCGTGCATTTCATGAATCGTGACAGCGGCCGGGTGATCGTCATGGCGGAGCACGCGGCCCAACATAATTACGCCGGGCGTAATTACCACGTGGATCCGCACCCGCGTTTCTGCTGCAACGACCAGTACGTCGTTTTCACCACCACCATCCGCGGTGAAGTCGATCTGGCCATCCTGCCAGTACAGGATTTACTGGAAAAAACGAGCTGACCGGCCGGGCCGAACCTACGGTGGCAACATGAACGACGCCCGGCATTTTGCCGACAGGATCGCGACACCCTACGCGCCGCGCGCTGTCATAATCATACCTTACGCCCAGAACTGGCGGTCCAGGGTGCGGTATTGAATGGCCTCGGAGACATGCTGTTCACCGATATTTTCAGCGTCGTCCAGGTCGGCAATCGTGCGCGCCACTTTAAGAATGCGATCATAGGCGCGAGCGCTGAAGTTCAATTCCGTGATGGCCATCTTCAGCAACTGCTGGGAGGCGGCGTCCAACACGCAGTGCCGGTGCAGATCGCGCGAGCGCATCTCGGCATTGCAGTGCACCTTGCGGGCATGACTGAAGCGCTGCGTCTGGCGGGCGCGCGCCGCCGTCACCCGCGCCCTGATCACCGCCGAATTCTCGCCCGCCGGCGGCGCGGCCAGTTCCTGATAGCGCACGGCTGGCACTTCAACGTGGATGTCGATCCGATCCAGCAGTGGCCCGGATATTTTGTTGCGGTAACGCTGAATCTGCAACGGCGTACAGCGGCACTCATGCCGCCGGTCGTTCAGATAGCCGCAGGGACAGGGATTCATCGCCGCCACCAGCATGAACCGGCAGGGGAACGACAGCGTTGCCGCCGCGCGCGCCACCGTCACCACGCCGTCTTCCAACGGCTGGCGCAACACTTCCAGCACATTACGGTGGAACTCCGGCAGCTCGTCCAGGAACAACACCCCGCCATGCGCCAGGCTGACTTCGCCCGGCGCCGGATGTGCGCCGCCGCCCAGCAGCCCGGCGTCGGAGACAGTGTGGTGCGGTGTCCGGAAAGGCCGCCGCGTCAGCAGCGCCTGATGCGCCCCCAGCGTGCCGGCCACGCTGTGGATTTTCGTAGCCTCCAAGGCCTCCGGCAGCGTTAACTGTGGCAGGATTGAAGGAATACGGCGCGCGAGCATGGTCTTGCCGGTGCCCGGCGGCCCGATAAACAACAAATTATGCCCGCCGGCCACCGCCACTTCCACCGCGCGCCGGGCCTGCTCCTGGCCCTTGACCTCGGCAAAATCCTCCTCATAGTCCAGGTGCGCGGCAAAGGCCTGGTCCAGGTCCACCTTGAACGGACGCGCCGAAGCGCGCCCGGCCAGGGTGTCCACCGCCTGGCGCAGCGACTTCACACACACCGTAGGGGATCTCAGCCATCGTCGCCAACACGCCCGCGGCAATCGGCAGATCGAAACTCGGGCCTTCCTTTTTAACGTCCGCCGGCGCCAGATTCACCGTCAGCCGCCCCTTGGGCATCTCGTACCCGGAATTGATGATGGCGGTGTTGACCCGGTCCTTGGACTCCTTCACCGCGGCATCCGGCAGCCCCACGATCACCGTCTGCGGGTCGCCGCGCCCCTCGTTGACCTCGATCTCCACGGGGTAGGCATCCACCCCGTACACCGCGCCGCTATGGATGTTTGCGAGCATGGGTTATTTATTGCGCTTAGTTGCGGGCTTTCTGGTGGACCCGATTTTACGCAAACGGTGTGTGCGTCGGTATCGCATGGCTTCATTGCTTATTTCTTCCACGCTTTTACCTTGCCATAAATCACGCCGCCATTCGGTGTAATCAAATGGTTCGCGAATCATAAGCGTAATAAACCTTTCCGCCTGGATGTCACCCAAAGTGCCCGCAAGCGCCTGCATACCCTTAATTCTTATTTGAGTATCGCTGATCATTATAGCACCTCCATGATAAATCTGACGGGATTAACAACGGTAATCACTTTATCATATTCCATTTTTTAAATCAAACGCTTATCGGTCGTTATGAAATATTGACATTGATCTGCGCCTGGTCGTCATACGGACGGTTAAAACAGCATGTATCAAGATAAATCAACATTTTTAAAACCTGTAAATCACGTTAATCACGTCTTGCTGGCGGACTTTGACCAGTCACCGCTCTCATATCCCGATTATCATTTTATAGGGCTAACCCCGCATGCAACATACGGGCATTCTGCACTCTTGGTGAATGCGCCGACGCATTATCGCCGCGCGCAGCACGGCGGTAAAACACCATACCTAACAAAATGTCCTCCCGACATTTTTTTCCCGTTCATTGCCGCGCATTGTTTGTTGGCCATTCATTTTATCTCCGCGCCGCCAATGATCGTATTTTAACGATTTGTGGCAACCCTGTTTTTAATCCCGCCGGTCAAAAATGATTGCTCCACTCAAGGTTGACAAATCTACTGATTGATAAATCTACTGATTGACCCCTAATTCCCTGGAAATTTCAGGCATGAGCTAACTTAGGTTGCAGAGGAGGAAATTCCTCCTCCGGTTTCTTGCCGGTTATTTTAAAGTAAAGGGCGTCGGGACAGAGATCAACACCACACGACCATACAAGTTCTCCGGAATCACCAATTGCCACCTTCCTGAACTCGGCATAATCTACCCATGGCGCAAACACGCCGCAGCCCGACAAATCGGAAAGAACGACTTCACCCGTAGTACCGTCGGCAAAGCATAGCTTGAGACGATAGCCTTCCAATACTTCAACTTGCGTTATTTTGTGCATATGACTCTGCTACTTAAAAACCAAGAAAAAAACAAATATTCGCATTTAACGTAACATCCGTTTCCCCCGTTGTCGAGCCTGATATTTGGGGTCAGTAGATTTATCACTCTTAAGCAGTTTTACCTTTTTTGCTTTCAGTTCCGGCGAGTTTTTCACACGACTATTTTGTCGTACAATCAATTGGCGACAATACGCTCTAACCCCATCTTCAGCACATCTCTGTTCCAGTCCAACCGCATTACTGTTTCTGAATGGACGGCTGCGGCAATTACCAGTTTGCGATCATCATTACTAAACCAGTCCGACCTCATGCTTCGCCCAGCGTGGATATGATGGTCGGATAATTAAACTACAGGCGTTGGTCGCAAAAGTAAATCTTTTCAGAGCCGAACGACGAGTCTAACCTTCAAAAATGAGCGAAGCTCAATTTTGTATGGTTCAAACTTTTGTTCTGCCAGATGCCAATCTGTGTTTCCAATAATCGGGATCACGGTGGAGATGCATTATTGCAAGGATGAATATGCCATCCGCTTCGATGCTGTACAATACGCCATACGGAAATCGATGGCAAAGATAGCGGTGTACTTCGTTATCCATTACCGGCCACAGCGTCGGGTAGTCGATGATGTCTTGGATAGCAGCATAGGCTTCGCGCGAGAAGTCTATGCCGAGACCGGGATCACAGTCCTCATAATACTCCACGACCTTGACAAATTCGGCATCCTCTTCAGGATGGAATGAGAATGTCATGTAGCAAACTGCTGTCGAATTCTTGCGAACACATCTTCGCCCGGAACTGGCTTGACTTGGCCAGAGCGCAATTCCTTCAGCCGTCGTGTGGCGACAGCCGCCCATTTCCGATCAATTTCGGGGTCCGGGGGGTTGAGTGAGCGAAGGAGCGACTCGACAACAAGTGTACGCTCCTCTACTGGAAGAGATTCTGCTTCGTGTATGATTTCAGCTGTGCTTGGCATATCTGTCACCTCATGCTTGATTAATTGGAAACGTAGCACTTTCGATGGGTCATTTCAATCTAAAAGGCCGATGTGTTGTTCGGAATTTGTCTCGTCGTATACGGCCATGCAAATAGGTGTCAGCCTTCCACTTTCCAAATAGCGTCTAGTTTTTCCTGTAACCGACGCCCTAAATCTTGTGCCCAGGCATCTTGCCGCATCCGTTCTTCCCATCTTATACCACATATCACGGACCTCTAACCGCCTTTTATGCTATCTGACCCCCCCCTATTCTTATTCTATATTCTTGCTAACGCGTTTTTCCATCCGGAAATCGTCCGTCAAATATCCGCCGCCGATATCCTGGATGATCGGCTTGACTTTGACAAATCCCATGCGTTCGTACCAGGCGATGGACGTTATATTGTGTCGGTTGACCATCAGCCATATCTTGTGCAAATGCCTTGCCCGACAAAGCTTCTCGACAAAATCCAAGGCGGCGCAGCCTATCCCCGCACCGCGCAGGGCATGCCTTACATAAATCTTGCTGAGCATGAGAGCGCCATCGACATGATCCGGCACAATCGCCAGATAACCGGCAGCGGCGCCCGCCCGGACTAAAATGTAATATTCGTGACCATCGGCAATCTGCCGGGCGATTGCGGCGGCGCTCTGAAAACGCGCGAGCATGTAATCCACCTGCTCCCGCCCGATGATGGGCGTGTGATGCTCCACCCATATTTCGCGGGCTAATCGCTCCACTGCGGCGATTTGCTCCGCGCTGTTGACTGGCTCAGTTTCAAGCATCCCAACCCCGGCCTTTATGAGCACGAACGGCTTCTGCGACCTGTTAATTAAATTTAGCATACTGCGCGTTAAATGTCATGAACCGATTGACGCACTGGCCCGGTTCTGACAAGCTTATGATGTTTTCAATAAACATCGCTGCGCCATGACACACGCAGAACTATTTAACATACAAGGAACTGATTTATGCGCGAAGGCATCATTGGCATACTCGGCGGCAAAGGCCCGGAAGCAACCGTGGAATTACTGAGCCTGATCATCAAGAACACCCCTACCACCCGGGAGGAAGAACATTTCCGGATCGTGGTGGACAATAACCCCAAAATGCCCAAGCCGTCCCTGAGCATTACCGGCGAGGGTCCCGACGCCCTGCCCGGATTGCTGGATACCGCGCGCAATGTTGAACGCGCCGGGGCGGACTTCATTGCCATCCCTTGCAACAGCGCGCATTATTACATTGATCAAATCCGGCAGGCTGTCAGGATCCCCGTACTCAGCATCATAGAGGAAACCGCCATGGCCTTGCGGCAGGCGGGCTGCCGCAGTGTCGGCCTCCTGGCAACCACCGGCTTGTTGCAGGCCGGTCTGTATCAGGATCGCCTGGCCCGGGACGGACTGACCGCCATCATCCCCGCCCCCGCCAGCCAGGCCGCGTTAATGACCGGCATCATGCGTTTCAAGAATACCGGCGAGCTGCCGCCGCTAACGGAAATCGCCAAACAGGTCGCCATGGAACTGGCGGACGCGGGCGCGGACTCACTGGCCTATGCCTGCACCGAAATCCCGCTGGCCATGGTGCGGCATCAGGCCCCGCGGCCGAGCTTTGACACCATAGCAATTCTGGCCCGGGCCTGCATTCGGCAGGCGCGCAATCTTGAAAAAGCTATCTCATGAAATACACCATGGCGCATGATCAGGCTTGCACCGCCTGCCGGAGTCGGGCGTGCCATTCCGGCTTGACGGCGTCGATCACCGCGCGCCAGGCCCTGCGCTCCTGGTCTGACCGAATGTCCGGAACGAATCCGAATCGCAGATAAAGATTGATGGCCGTCACCCGCAGGGTGGATGTGTTCAAATAGGCGCGCGTGTGGCCCAACTGCCGCAGACGCTCAAGCACCGCCGCCAGCAATGGCCGCGCCAGACCACGTCCCTGGCTGGCCGGCACAATCGCCACCCAATGTACCCGCCCCAGCGCCGCGCCCACAGTCCGGTCATCCGTCCAGGCCGTGGCTGTCCCGACATAACTCCGGTCCGGAGCAACCAGAAACAGCATCCTTGCGCGTAAAGCCGCCTCATCTCCGGCAAACTGTTTCAAGAAAAGCTCATGATTGATGTCCAGGTAGTCTTCCGCCGCCGCACATATCTCAACCCAATGCGCGGCATCACCGGTTCGATAGGCGGCCAGGGTGTAGCCGGCCGGCAGCCGCCGGCCTGCCATCGGGCGCAATGCCGGCAGCAGCATGCGCACGGCTGTACTTGACAATCCCGTCGTGCCCCGATTTTCCTTGTTCCGCTCAGGCATATTCCATCTTTTCTACAATGACGGCAGTCCTCTCCCCAGGACTACGCACCGGCAAGCCGCCCCGAAACACACCAACTGATGACGCGGACCTGATGCTTACCAGCCGAGCCAAGCTTTCAGGACCGTATCGGCGGTGCGTTCGTAAGTGCGACCGTCCAGGACCCGGAAGCCGTCCGCGCCATCGCGCGGTATCTGGCCGCGTTCCACAACTTCGGTGCGCACGGTGACCGGTTTCTGTACCTGGACGGGCTTGATGTCGCCGATGCGCCTGATGGCGGCGGCGGTACTTGATTCAATCAGTCGGTGGGCGGCGGGCTGCGAAAGTAAAAAGGCGCCCTGGTTGCCCAGGCTTTTTTTCACTTCGCAGGTCATGACACCCGGAATCCATGCGCGCGCTTCCAGGCATACATGGTCGTCTCCTGTCACCAGAATGGTAGGCACGCCATACTCCGCAGCCACGGCCGCGTCCAGGCCAATCTCGCCGACCGGTCGCCCATTCAGCCACATATTTTGAATCTTAGCGCTGGAATAGGTGTGCTCCAGCAGCGCGCCGCGGGTACCGGCCATGGCATGGTACCCCAGCAGGATCAAGGCGTCGCATTCCGTGATGCGCGGAAATCGCAGATGGCCGGTTTCATTGCGCCCCTGGAACAGCTCGGCGCGTGGGTCCAGTTCGTCCCAAATGACATGGTTGCCGCTACCGTGGCCGTCACGGGCCAACACGGCCTCGGCGCCGGCGTTGAAGCAACCACGGATGCAGGCATTCAAATCGGCGGTGTAATATTTACGCTTCCATATCGACAAAAATGTATATTTTCATGTTGGTTCCTGATGGCGGGAAGCCCGTTAAGTTTAAACAAGGACTGCAGTCCGTCAGCGTCCGCGAAGCCGTAATCACTATTGCTATTTATGCTATATTTTTCCAAGCTGTCAAGCCGGCGACTGTCGACATTAGAGGTCAGGATATTAATGGTCAGCATTACAGCGTCTCAATAAACGACTCATGATCACGATCATCGCGGAAAACCGACTCGCGACGGTCTCCGCGACACATTACATGACTTGTCCGCCATAGCCTTGCGCGAAGGAGGATAAACTGCTCCAGCATACTCTATTCGTGGTTTTCTTGGCATGCGAGCATTCTAGCTGAACTATTTTTTTCGTCATCTTTATTATTACTTGTGAGTGATGAGTTCATCTCATGCAAGCAATCGTAATCCTTGCGCGGCATCAAGGTCAATGTTTTTGCGCATGAATTTCGCCATTATGTGCTCTTGTGGGGCATCCGCGAGAAATTCCGGCAGGCTGTGTTGCAACGCGGTAGCCACAACCCATTCGGAAGGCGGGATTCCGGGTCTTTTTGTGCGCATCCATGAGCGGAATGATTTCCAGACGCATTCGGAATGCATGATCGAGAGCAACTGCAGGACGCCCTGGGCGATGACGCCGGTTTGCATGTAGCAGTGGTAGGCTGTAATCTTGCGCTTCACTCGCTCCCGGTATTCTTTGCTTTCCATGTGCAGGAAAGTGTTTCCGCTCTTTCGTGTCCGCTGTTTCATGGTGCGCATCCAGAAGTGATACCCGTAGGTCCCGATCTGGTGGACGGCCTGCTTGAAGGACAGTTCGATTTTGAACCGGATTCCATAGAGGCGGATAATGTCCAGGGGATCTAGCGAGAGATCGGTGCACAGGAATATCTTCTTGCCGCGTGATGGGTGATCGACCAGGACGAAACGGACCTTGATGCCCACAGGACGCCAGTACAGGTCCTTGCACAGATAGCGGATCGTCACGTCTGTCTCGCCATAGACGGGACTGGGTGCTTGCGAGAAAAGCCCGGTCTGGTCAAAGAGCGAGTGAAGCTTGACTTTAGCGCCGTAGGTTTTTGGCCTTCCCCGCCGCTTGATCCTGGAGGGAGGGGCGGGCTCGTAGGCCACCACGTTGGACCTGACGGCACTGATCAGGTGTTGTCCGCTCTTGAGAAGCGGATCGATGACCGACTTGCTGGCGTAGTAGGTGTCGGCAATCAGGTAGCACGGAACGTGGATCCCCAGCGAGAGGATCATGGTGACGAGTTTATTGAGCAGGGTGCGCTTGTCGCGGTTGGAGAAGACCACGCCTTCGTGGATCCGGCAGCACAGGGGCAGGGCGAAATAGCTGGAGGCAGCCGCGACGACCAGTGCCGCCGCCTGGCAGGAATGCCCGAAGATATATTCCGGTTTGCTGTTATCCTGGCTCTCCTGGTGGAGCTTTTTGACCGCTGGCATCTTGCGCCCGCTCTTGGCAACCTTGATACCGTCGGCCAGCAGGAGAATCCGGCCGTTGTACTTTGGTAATCGGGGGAGCGTCAGCTTCAAGACCACCGCCACCCACAGCACCGTAAGCTTCGCCTGCCCCACCGCCTTGCTGTGGAAGAACCCGATGAACCGCTCGTAGCAACCCTCCCGTACCCCGAGCGCCCGCACCATTCCCGTGACATAAAGCGGGTTGCCCATTGACATGGCCGCCAGCGAGAGAGCAAACCACAGGAAGGTGCGGTTGCGGGAGAACCCGCCCCGCAGCTGAGCGACAATCATCCACCAGCGCATCCATAGCTCCATCGTAATGACCCCCCGAAATAATGATGTTGATAAGTAGCATATATATGCTACTTTATTCTGCAACAAAAGGAGGCGTCATGTCAACATCGGAAGAGAAAATCATCGCACGGATCGAACGGGTTAAGCGGCAGCTCAATGAACTCGGGCCGCTGCGTCCGGGGTCCATCAGTCGGCAGTACAGGAAACCGAAGGAACGGCAGCAGCCGTTCTACCAGATCAGCTATACGCACAAGATGAAAAGCAGGAGCGAATATCTCAGGCAGGAGAACCTGGTGGCCATCAGGCAGGAGACGGCCAACTTCAAGCGCTTCAAGAAGCTCACCGAGCAATGGGTCGACCTGGCCCTCGAACTATCCCAACTTCGAACTAGACTGGGGACCGATAAAAAGACAGAATGACACCATAGAACTTATCACTCACAAGT